>NZ_CP038020.1:900972-1201296 GCF_010120595.1 Streptococcus thermophilus | reverse complement strand
CCTTGATACGTTCCTGTCCTGCCTTGATACTCTTGAGCAGATTGTAATAAGCCTGAGCTTGTGGAGTGGACTTAACCGTTAAGATAGCCTCGTAGGTCTTTCCCACACCATTTGGAAAGCCCAACTGTTGATAACTCTTGTTTAGGATAGCATCCAAGACTTCTAGCATGTGTTCTTTATCTTCATAAACAGAGTCAGGAAGATCTTTTTCAGGAATCGGCGAAATAATAGTATTTCGATAGTCTACCTTGAATCCCAGGACTGCCCCGTCATGGATGGCTTCTTTGACCGTATACTCGTGTAGGCGTTCGCCATATTGTTGGTGGGTGGTTTGTGCCAAATCGCCTAATTGCTTTCGTTTATTTTCCTTGAAAATCGGTGTACCAGTAAAGCCATACCAGAGCGAATTGTGGAAAAAGCCTTTGATATCCTTTTGAGTCTGAGGCGTGACCGCACGGTGACATTCATCCACAACGAAAGCCACACGAAGGTCTTTGATTTTTTCCGAATCCTTTTGGTATTTACCCTCTCCAAACTTGCGCATCATGGTTGTGATTTTCTGGATAGTCGTCACAATCACACGCTTGTCATTTCCTGCCAAACGCTTAACCAAATCATGAGTATTGTCCGTTTCGTCGATATCAATGACATCATTGGCGGCGTAAGAAAGAAAGGACGAGGTCGTCTGCTGGTCAAGGTCCCTACGGTCGACGACAAAAACGGTCTTTTGGATAGCTGGAATCTGCAAGAGGTTGCGAGCCACCTTGTAGGAGGTCAGGGTCTTACCAGAACCCGTGGTATGCCAGATATAGCCTGATTCCTGACGGCGAGAGGCATCTTGAACAGACTCGATGGCATGGATTTGATAAGGACGTAAGAGGATAAGGGCTTTCTTACTATCATCAATAACGGAGTACTGCATCACCATCTGATGGGCACGTGGAATAGACAGAACCTCGTGGGCAAAGTCCATGAGACTGGTCATGGGTTTATTATCTTTGTCCACCCAAGATGTTAAGAATTGTTTATTAAGCTTATCCTCTCGTGCAGCTGCAATATAACGTGTATCAACCTTATTAGTCACAACAAACATCTGAAGGGCAGAATAGATACCACGTAACTTTCCTTCACGGTCATACTTTTTGATTTGATGAAAGGCATCCAAAAAGGCGACACGAGGACTCTTGAGCTCGATATGGATAAGAGGAAGGCCATTGATCATCAGGGTTGTATCTAAACGACGGTCCTGATCTTGAGGATAGGCCTTGTCACGTTCAACTTGATTGACCACTTCGTAACTGGATTTTCCAGCAGCGATATTGTCACGCCAGATGACAGAAAGTCGGATAGTCCCAAGGCTAGCATCTTCACGCTGTACCTCGACTTTGGCAATACCATTTTCACCAGCCAACCACTTAGCAGCTTCATAATAGTTAATGAAGTTAAGCTGGTTCTTGATTTGGCGCTTCTCCTGCTCAGTCAAGGGATGGTCAGCAAGGAGGGCAACGTTATTTTGCGCTAACTTCTCAAAAAAGTTATCCCATAATTGACCTTCAATTTTTAAGTCTGGGCGATAGGTCCACTGGCTCTCACCAGAGGTTAATTGCTCGATTAATTGACGTTCTATCTCAAGTTCTGGAGTAACTGCTGGCATGACTTATCCTTTCAACATTGTCGTAATCCCTTACATTATAGCATTTTCACGGTTTCTTTCATAGTTTTGGGAAAATTCAAACAAAAAACACAGCTTGGTTCCATGTTTTTATCTTCTATTTACTCTTTTTTTCTGAATGAGTTTTTCCACTCTTTGGTAACTGGCTTCAATTTCTTCCTTGCTAAAGAGTTTTGATTGTGAGTCTTCCCAGCTACTGCCGATGGCTGGATTAGTTTGATTCTTCATAAGTTTCTCTTTTTACTCTCCCCTATGAATGGTAAACCCTGTGGCTTGTTGGTTAGCCATGATGGTCATGTCTGAAATCTGAACGCGTCGTGGTTGCTTGGTAACATAGAGGACTGCCTCCGCAATATCTTGGGCTTGGAGGGCTTCCAAACCTTGATAAACCTTGGCTGCCTTGTCCTTGGCACCGTGAAAGCGAACTTGTAAAAAGTCGGTCTCAACGATACCGGGCTGAATGGTTGTCACCTTGATATCTGTGGCAATGGTATCAATACGCAAGCCGTCACTAAAAGTTTTCACTGCAGCTTTGGTTGCTGAATAAACAGCGGCGCCTGCATAAGCATAGATGCCTGCTGTAGAACCCATATTGATGATATGGCCCTCATTGGCAGCTACCATACTCGGCAAAATCTGACGTGTCACCATCATCAAGCCCTTGACATTGGTTTCGAGCATGGTCAGCAGGTCCCACTATTCGTAGTCTTGGTAAGCTGTTAGGCCTAGTGCCAGGCCTGCATTATTGACTAAGACATGGACTTGCCCCACACTTTTGAGAATGGCTTGGCAAACGTCCTTGACCATCTCCATATTGGTAACATCCAGTGCAAAGGTCCAAACTTTTTGATTGGGATAGGTCGCTTCAAATTCTGCTTTTAGAGCTTCTAAGCGCTCTACACGGCGCCCTGTCAAGATGAGGTTAGCCCCCTCTCTGGCAAAGGCACGCGCCGTTGCTTCGCCAATTCCTGATGTTGCTCCTATAATAAGTACGTTTTTTGGCATGATATCCTCCATTTCAATGATTCCGCTGCCCTAATCGTTGTTGGTCAATTCACTCAACTTCTTGATAAAATCAGGAAGTTCTAGCTTGGGGTGACTATATTTCTTGTTTCCTGACTTCCAAAATATCGAGAGTAACTGGTTGAAACCGTCTTGCAGGACCTTCTTTTGTTGGTCCGAAAGATTGCCAAATTCTTGTAACAACTGACCTATCTTTGGCAAGGCTTGGATGCCAATATCATCGAGGCTTTCAATACCTGAATCAAGGATGGTATCAAAAACCAAATCGCAAACTTGCTTGAGTTCTTGATTGGGCAAGGTCTCAATCCACTATTGGAAGGTTTCTTCCAAACGTTGACTCAACTCTGTTGGCTGGTCCTCATAAACAAAATCATTTATTTCCAAGTCAACCTGCCAAAGTAAGGCATTATGTTGAGAGATCCCTATACCTTCCGCTGCTACTAGCTGAGCAGCCTGTTCCCAGTAGAGCATGACTCTACAACAGAATCTCGAGGTCTGATAACTGTCATCTTGACTTTCAACTCTTGGTAAGCAGGATTTTCTAAGAGTGGTTTCATCAACCTTGGAGAATCTAGGAGCAAAAGCTCTGCTATTTGCTCACGTAGAACAAGTCGAGCTTTGAATAGCCGAATAGAGGGCAAGATTACCACCCTTTGAATGGCCAGAAACAAGTGATATAGCCACTGAGATTAGGCAAGTGATCAGACCGAAAGGCAATAGCTGAGTGATAAGCTGGAATTTCTTGACTATAGGTCAGCTGAAAATCCTCCTTCCATCCAATGACAATATATCTGTCCCATGAAAGACAAGCTGATGGTAGTCTAATTCAGGCAGACTAAAAATCATAGCTGCAAACTGCTTTTCCACTTCCTTGTCCAAGACACTACAGTAGTCACTTAGATTAAGTCCAGCGAAACGTCTCGACCTCACCATGGCTTCAGCCAAATCCACCTGTTCCTTAGTTACCATGAAGCTGTAGTCTGGATTTAAGTCCTTCCCTTTAGCATAGTCATGTAGATTGATGGTTTCCTTCAAATCACTTGCTAAGAGCCATTTTTCATAAGTCAGTTAGCCAATTTCATTAATGCAAACCTTATCCAAGATATTGAGAGGTTCTTGATCAAAGGTAAGCTCCTTCACCTGTTCAAGATAATCGATTAAATTGGGCATGGTAAACTCCTTGAAAGTCTTTCTTACTTTGATTTTACTAGAATTTTCAATAAATTGTTAGTGAAAAATGTGATATGATAAGAGAGATTATTTATTAGGAAAAGGAAGCTTATGACTATTTCACGATTTTACCGTATCTTACTAGCTCTTTGTGGACTGGTAGGAGTCTCTATTCAAATCCATGATGATGGTTGGGGCATGTTGCTCTACTACACCGTTTTGTCCAATATCCTCGTCTTTTCTAGTTTGATTTTCTTTATCATCTATGACTTCAAAAAAGGGGATGCGACGACTAACACAAAACTCTTGCGTTACAAGGGTGGCGTAACCATGGCCATCCTCATCACTGGAGTCATCTATCACATCCTCTTGGCTCCTATTACAGAACCTGAGAAATTCTGGACCCTCCGCAATTTCTTAGTTCACTATATTGTCCCTTGGGGATTGGTGCTTGATACCCTCATTTTCGATGCTAAGAAAGCCTTTCGTCTGCGCGAACCACTTTACTGGTCCCTATTCCCACTGTCTTACTTCGCCTTTGCCCTTCTAAACGGACTGGTTCTAAAACTGTCAATTCCAGGTGCCAAAGATAGTCCTTTCGCCTACTTCTTTATCAATGTCAATAAATTTGGTTGGAATAAGGTCATGATAAACGTCCTGGTCATCAGTGCTGGCTACATTGCTGTTGGCTATCTCTTATTCCTCTTGAAAAAATTTATCGGTCGTAAACCGGCATAAAATAAAAACTGAGCTCCAAAAGGAACTCAGTTTTTCTATTTCAATAATCCTAATCTATCAAAAGCCTTATAGAGGCCATCAACATCAAAAAAATAAGTTTTGACATGATATTACCTCAAATATTTTGTCCTTATTATAGCCTTATATTGATTTCAGGGCTACTATTATCCTTAGACAAACTGATACTATCCTACGATTGTATTCTTCTCAATCCAATGTATTGCTATTTCGCATGAAAGAAGTTATCATGAAAATATGAACGTTTTAAAAACATTACTGAACCATTTGCCCTATAAACTAGCAGCCTATGATGCTACAGGAACCCTTCTCTATGACAATGGTGGGGCTGACGGTAGCTTCTTTCCCCGTGAGTCTGAAAATTTGCCCGATTGGATTCTATCTGAGATTTTGGCTTCTCCTAACAAAGAAATGAGTTATCAAATTCCCACAGACAGTTTTGATCAAATCCTAATCCAGACCTATCAGGCTGCTCTCGATAAAGAAGGAAATGTCCTTGGATTTTGGGAAACCATTTATGATTTAAAACAACCTCTCAAGACCTATCTGGATAGTTCTGCTCAAGCACTAGTAGCTTGGTCTGATGCCACTAGTGGTGCTAGTTTTAAGGAAAAATCTGATAAATAAGGCTAAAAATCTTTCTTAAATAAATGAAATATTCACTTAATTCACAACTAATCCCCTAATAATACCCTCATTAAATCAGTTTGAGCTAGTATCACTAAACTTTAAAAAAATAAGTCACTGTAATATATCTCACATAATTTATATGCCGAGTGTTTTGCATTTTTACGCTATTTAATGTAGAATGGGAAGGGATGAGAAGAAGAATTAAACCGATCGTTGTTTACGTGGTTCTAGCTCTTTTAGGATTAGCATTAGTTATTGCAAACATTCACAATACGTCTAAACAGCAGGCGCATCTCGAGAAAGTGAAATCAGCTATTCCTTCTGCTACTACACCAAAAACAACAACCAGTAGTACATCTGACAGTTCCGATGAGGAGCTGATACTCAATCCCATTATCGACCTTTCGGGTTGGCAACTTCCTCAGGATATCGACTACGATGTCTTGTCAAATTATATTTCTGGTGCTATCATCCGCGTCTTCGGTGGTTCACAGATTAGTAAGGATAGTAATGCCGCCAGCTCAAATGGAGTTGACAAATCTTTTAAAACACATATCAAAGAATTCAAAAAACGTGACGTTCCAGTTGCCGTCTATTCCTACGCCCAAGGTACTTCTGTCAAAGAGATGAAGGAAGAAGCTCGTATTTTCTACAATAATGCTTCTCCATACAAACCTACCTATTACTGGATTGACGTTGAAGAGGAAACCATGTCTAACATGGAGGAAGGTGTCCAAGCCTTTCGTGCTGAACTCAAACGTCTAGGAGCTGAGAAGATTGGCCTCTATATTGGTGCCTATTTCATGCTTGAGCAAGAAGTTTCAACCAAAAACTTCGATGCCGTTTGGATTCCAGCCTATGGTACCGACTCGGGCTACTATGAGGCTTTGCCAAATACTGAAATCGGCTATGACCTTCACCAGTATACGTCACAAGGAAGCCTTCCTGGTTTCGACAATACCCTAGATCTTAATCAAATCAACCCTGAGAAAAACAAGCGTAAAACCTTTGAAAAACTCTTTGGAAAGATTAAGAAGAAATCAACTAAAAATAAGAAAACTACTTCGACCAGTTCAACTAGCTCAGCAACTGTAACCAGCTCATCTCGTTCCTCAAAGTCGTCTACTAGTGAGTAAAAACCAGTGTTTCAGACACTGGTTTTCTTCTTGCCCAAATTGACTTAGGCGTGTTTGGACAAATGTGTTATAATGGAAAGTAGAAATGTACAACTTTGAAAAGGAGATAACGTAATGGCTAAAAAAAGCAAAGTCAAGAAAACTTTGGTCGACCAAATTCTTGATAAGGCTAAAATAGACCATGATAGCTTATCCTTCAACGGTTTAGAAGGAGAGCTTCCAGAGGATGTGGCGCGTGAGAGCATCTATAAAACCCTGGCCCTTAAAGGGGATAAGACAGGACCAGTCATTGGTATTATCCCTATCACTGAGCATCTATCCGAAAAGAAATTAGCTAAAATTTCAGGCAACAAGAAAGTTCAAATGATTCCACAAAAGGATCTCCAAAAAACAACTGGCTATGTACACGGGGCTAACAATCCTGTGGGAATTCGTCAAAAACACAATTTTCCCATTTATATCGATCAGTCTGCCCAAGAAGCAGGTTTTCTTATTGTCTCAGCTGGAGAGATTGGGCGTTCTATCCGCATCAACAGTCAAGAACTTGCTGATTTCGTTAATGCCGAGTTTGCTGATATTAAGGAGTAATCATGAGACTATATTTTGTACGCCACGGTAAAACTCAATGGAATTTGGAAGGACGCCTCCAAGGTTCCAAGGGAGACTCCCCCCTTCTTAAAGAATCTATTGAGCAAGTCAGTGAGCTTGGCCATTACCTCAGTGATACTCATTTCGACTTGGTCTTATCAAGTGACTTACCACGCGCTAAAAAAACAACTGAACTCATCATGGAGTCTCAAAAAACTAAAGCTAAAATTACCTATACCAAGGATCTGCGTGAGTGGCAATTGGGGAAACTAGAGGGACAAAAATTTTCTATCATTCAAGCGATTTATCCCAAAGAAATGGATGCCTTTCGTCATAACCTGGCCAACTTCCGTGCCAACAACTTTCAAGCGGAGTCCGTCTATCACACAATCAAACGTGTAGCTGACTTAGTCCGAACACTGAAAGATAGTAGTATGAAGAACGTCCTCCTCGTCGGACATGGAGCTAATCTAACAGCTTCTATTCGTAGTCTACTTGGCTTTGAACCTGGTCTTCTTCGTAAAGCCGGTGGTCTTGACAATGCATCTGTCACAATTCTCGAGACAGATGATTGTGAGCACTTCACTCTCAAATCTTGGAATGACACATCCTATAGGACTCAAGTCAACAAAATTAGCTAAGTCATCATCTTATATCGTGAAATAAGCGGTCCTTAACAGGATCGCTTTTTTTGCATGAAAAAAACCATAAAACTATTACTTTTTAGGGCTACTTGGTAATTGTTTCCGACTCGGTTCATCTTTGACAATTCTATGAACATGTTCCCAATAGTTATCAGAAAACCCTCTTTGCTTTTCTTCAGCATTAAGATGATCCGCCAAGGCATAATAGGAATCTCAGGCAACACACTTCATCTGCTCCGCATCTCTAACACCCACAAAGAGATCACCACATTTATCGTTGAGCTCTTCTACCTATTTTCTAAAAGCATCACGCTCAGTACTTAGTGCTTCAATATCATATTTTAAGTTATCTGTTCCCACCATTTCACTTCCCCCTTTATCACATTCTAGACAATAAAACGGTCTCGTTAGGCCGTTTTTTTATTTTCCATACTTCATACGAAGAATTTTTTCCTGGTTAGCATCCAAACGAAGGAGAATAACCACCTTATCAATACTCATATTGCTCTCAAGAAGACGTTCAGCTGCCATCATAAGACCATTGTTAATACCCAGTTGAAGAACTGGATTTTCTTTATCGTTAATATCAAAGATAAATTTGTTATTTGGAAGGTCGAAAAAGGCTTTCACAGCTCCAAAGAGTTGCTCGAAACTATCGATTTCCAAGTCAAAGACTGGTTTCGTACCTGGTTTAAGGCTACGTCCACGGTGGTTAAACCACATAGAATGCCAGCCACTGTTAAAGGCACCCATAACGTCATTGTCGTATGAATCTCCGACGTAGAGAGTCGTCGATGGATTCATATCAAATTGTTCAGCAGCAAGATTGAAGATTTCCTTTTCAGGCTTTTGGAATCCTGTCGCCTGACTGACGATGACACGTTTGGGATCCACGTAATCGTATAATCCTAACTTCTTGACTTTCTTAAGCTGATGCTCTGTTGGTCCATTAGTAATAATTCCCATACGAACATTTTTTTCTTTGAGGAAATCAAGGGTCATGCGCATTTCATCAAGCATAGTAATGTTTTCCAACTCATGCTCATAAACCTCTTGGAAATGGTTCCCCATTTCTTCATCGATTTCATGGTAACCAAACTCCAAAAGTGTCTCTTTACAGCGCCAAAAACGGAAATATTCGGTTGTCCACTCACCGGTCATTACACGTGGAAAACCGATGTCAGAATAGTGGCGGAAACGAATATAAGCCTGATTCATATGGGTCATATCAAAGTCAGGGAAACATTTTTCCATGGCAATACGATAAGGTGCCTGTTGGTCGTAAATAGTATCGTCAACGTCAAAAACAATAGAAGTAATCATTTGTCCGTTCTCTCTTATGTCGTTCTCTTGCCATAGACTTAGCAAACTAGAATGTCCGATAACTAAACTGATGAAGCAGTCAGCCCCTAAGCCTAAGTCTTGCAAAAGTTGCTTTAAGTCAACTGTCTATAAGCAGTCATGCATATCTGTTTTTTGATCAGCATGAAATTGCCCAAACATTTTTATTATACCGTTTTTGCCCTCTTATTTCAATTTTTGACCAAAATTGGGAAAATATTATTCGTGACTTCCAGTATTTCAGATAGAAAAAAGGTTTGAAACATGACATTTAGAAAAAAGGTTTGAAACATGACATTCCAAACCTTAGGGATCTTTTTATCATCAGATGATTATTTAATTTCTTTAAAAGTCATTTTCTGTTTCACTTCACCCTGACCACCTTTGGCAATCTGGTAATAGAAATCTTTTGATGTGAAATGGTCGCCATAAGCAAAGACCTTGTTATACTGCCATTGTGACAATTGATCATCCTCTTTTTTACCGAGAGTCAAAGTTGTTTTTGTCACATTATATTCCCATTTAGCTGTTTGGTCACTATAAGCTTTGTCAAAATCAGTCTGGCTCTTAGCGGCATTAACCACTGTCGTACGGTCCTGACTCACTAGTTCCTTGTTACCACCCTCTTGGAAGGCTACATACATGACACGATTGTTGACCTCACCATTTAAAAAACTTGAATATTGGTAAACCTTACCAGGTACAACACTATCCAAATGGTGTGACCCCCATTAATAGAAGACACTGAGACCAGCTCCCGTAACCAAGAGGCAAGCAAGTACAACACTAATAATGATATTTCTCTTTGACATGATTGGCCTCTCTCTATTCGTCACCAGTTAGGTCAGAGGAATTTGCCTCTGAGTCTGTTTCAGTATGACTTGAAGAACTTGATGATGAACTTGAACTCATGCGTGTTTCTGTTTGAGAATCATCACTTGATGAAGCTTTTGATTCAGATGATGTTTTAGTGCTTGATGATGAACTTTCTTTTTCTTTATAGACATCAACGTTGAAGGCCCACTTATCACCCTTGTAAGTTACCTTAATTTGGGCATATTTTGCCTTGACAAGCTCTGACATTTTACCCCCATTGTTAAGGGTGTCGTAAATCTTTTTAGCGAGTGCTTTGGCATTGGCTTCAGTTCTGGCACCATCTTTAGGACCATTAGCAATATCTTCATATTTAGCAGTTTCACCTTGACGGTAAAGCGCTGTTCTTTCATTGTCCTTCTTAGCGTCAGCATTCAGACTATTCTTATCATCTACATGTGAGAAGAATTTCCATTCAGGTCTACCTGAGCGTTTTTGTTGATAAATATTTGAAACTTCTTCCTGAACCTTGTCTTGGAAAGCATCCTCAGTCAATTCATTTTCTTTAGAAGTATCTGTACTTGCTTTACTTTCACTGCTGCTTGCTGTTGAACTTGATGCAGAAGATGAAGAAGAACTTGTTGAACTTGATGAAGCGTCTTTAGATTCTGATGATGAAGAAGATTCCTCCTTACTTTCTTTAGAATCTTTATCCTTATCGTTATTATTGTTGTTGTTATTGGAGAATGAAATGCTGTGATCAGAATTATCTGGAGCCGTAAATCATTGTATTCTTAGAGTGGTCATCAGATACAAAAGTAGTATTATTGATAATCACTCGGTTATTATCGCCATAATAGTTGTTGATAACAATCTTAGAATGTACACAACGGTGACCATTATCAGTAACATGATAACCTGCTGGTACATCACCATCACGTTTTAAAATAAGGACATCATCAGCAAAGATAAGATCAATATTCTGAATATTGTTATCGTAGGCTAATTTTTCAATAGAGATTCCCGTCGCTTAAGAGATTCCCCACAAGGTATCTCCCCATTGAATCACATATTGTTGACCATCTAACTGTTGTGGATTGATGTTCTGAGTTGTCAAATTATTTGTAATTTATTGTGGTGTGCTGGTAATCTAGTTTGTAATATCTGTAGCGTGAGCACTTGTTTGATTTTGATAAAAGCTATCTGCTAACACAGATATCGTAGGTAGCCCAATAGGCGCTAGTAAAGCGCCAAGCATCTCGGCTTTACCAACATAATTTTTCTTTTTCATTGTGTATTCTCCTTAATTTCATACTAATCTTAACTAGCCCCTTTATTTATCTGACATTTAGTCATTTGTCCTATCTTTAGAGGATGAATTATGATACAATATTAACGACTATTTTATGGAGGACTAACATGCCAAATCAACACATGGAAGAATTAAACGATCAACAGATTGTCCGTCGTGAAAAAATGGCGGCCTTGGCTGAACAAGGAATCGATCCTTTTGGTAAGCGATTCGAACGCACAGCTACATCTGGTCAATTAAAAGAAAAATACGCTGATAAAACAAAAGAAGAATTGCACGAAATCAATAAAACTGCTACTATCGCAGGCCGTTTGATGACTAAGCGTGGTAAAGGTAAAGTTGGCTTTGCTCACATCCAAGATCGCGATGGTCAAATCCAAATCTACGTGCGTAAAGATGCTGTCGGTGAAGAAAACTACGAAATCTTCAAGAAAGCTGACCTTGGTGACTTCCTCGGTGTCGAAGGTGAAGTTATGCGTACAGATATGGGAGAACTTTCTATCAAGGCTACTCATATCACGCACTTGTCTAAAGCCCTTCGTCCATTGCCTGAGAAATTCCACGGACTTTCAGACGTTGAAACAATCTACCGTAAACGTTACCTTGATTTGATTTCTAATCGTGAAAGCTTTGACCGCTTTGTCACACGTTCAAAAATCATCTCTGAAATCCGTCGCTATCTCGATGCTCAAGGTTTCCTTGAAGTAGAAACTCCTGTTCTTCACAACGAAGCTGGTGGTGCTGCTGCTAAACCTTTCATCACTCACCACAACGCTCAGAATATTGATATGGTACTTCGTATCGCAACTGAGCTTCACCTCAAACGCCTCATCGTTGGTGGTATGGAACGTGTCTACGAAATCGGACGTGTTTTCCGTAACGAAGGCATGGATGCCACTCACAACCCTGAGTTCACATCTATCGAAGTTTACCAAGCTTACGCTGACTTCCACGATATCATGAACTTGACTGAAGGTATCATCCAACACGCTGCTAAAGCGGTTAAAGGTGATGGACCTATCAACTACCAAGGAACTGAAATCAAGATCAACGAACCATTCAAACGCATCCACATGGTTGATGCAATCAAGGAAATCACTGGTGTTGACTTCTGGCAAGATATGACTTTGGAAGAAGCTAAAGTTATCGCTGCTGAAAAGAATGTTCCAGTTGAAAAACACTACACTGAAGTTGGTCACATCATCAATGCCTTCTTCGAAGAATTTGTTGAAGAAACATTGATTCAACCAACATTCGTTTACGGTCACCCAGTTGCTGTGTCTCCATTAGCTAAGAAAAACCCAGAAGACCCACGTTTCACTGACCGTTTCGAACTCTTCATCATGACAAAAGAGTACGGAAACGCCTTCACCGAATTGAACGACCCAATCGATCAACTGTCACGTTTCGAATCACAAGCTGCTGCTAAAGAACTTGGTGATGACGAAGCAACAGGTATCGACTACGACTACGTCGAAGCTCTCGAATACGGTATGCCACCAACAGGTGGACTCGGAATCGGTATCGACCGTCTCTGCATGCTTCTTACTGATACAACAACCATCCGTGATGTCTTGTTGTTCCCAACGATGAAATAATAGGCTCTTTGTCAACTGTAGTGGGTGACGAAAAGCTAACATCTAGAGAGGACCGGATAGGTCCTTTTTTTATGTATGTTCAGTGTGGTGAAGACACGCTTCTTAAAGTTGATAAAGTTTCTAAAACCGAAGCCCAAACGTTTGATGTCTTTGATCAACTTATTAGTCGCTTCAAGTTTCGCGTTTGAATAGTCCGTTTCTAGTGCGTTTTTGATGTATTGCTTGTGTCTAAGAAAAGTCCTAAAGACAGTTTGAAAATAATGATTGACCTTGCTCCTATTTTCCTCTATCAGTTCAAAGAACTCATCTACTCTCTTCTCCTGAAAGTGAAAAAGCAAAAGCTGATAAAGTGTATAGTAGTCAGTAAGCTCTTTTGAAAAGACTAGTGTCTTCGCAACAACTTCATGTGGTGCTAAAGTTTGACGGAAAGTCTTTGAATAAAAAGAGTTGAGAGATAGTTTACGGCTGTCCTTTTGGAAGAGTCGCCAGTGATTTTTCAGGGCTCGATAGGGTAGTGACTTCTTATCGAACTGGTTCATAATTGCAATTCTTGTCTTTAAAAAGGCACGTCCAAGGTGCTGGATGATGTGGAAACGATCAAGAACGATTTTTGCGTTTGGAAAGAGCTTGCGAGCCAGTGGAATATAAGCTCCAGACATATCCATCGTGATAAACTGTACCTGTTGTCGGACTTTCAATGGATACTTCAAAAAGTAGTTTCGTATAGTAGTTTGGCGGCGATTATCAAGGATGGTTATGAGTTTTTTGATACTGTCAATAATTTTGTGTAAACACTCAAGTAGAGTTATGGAGTGTTAATCAAATAAGCTTTCAAGTGTGTCAGCACATTGGCCAAACCCTTTATGGATGCGTTGATTTTGCTTGAAATTATAATCTTCAAACAGGGAAACTAAATAACGTTCCAGAGCCTCCTCGTTACGAAAAAGAACCTTCTTTTTCGTTTGACGTTTGATTTCTTTGTTAAGAGACTCAATGAGGTTTGTCGAATAAATGCTATGCCAAATCTGGTAGGGAAACTGATAAAAAGTTAAAAGATTATCCGTATTCTCCAGACTTTCCATGACTTTCCTATACTTTGGTTTCCATTCGGCGATAAAGTTCTCTAAAATTTGCACTGCCATTTCTAAATTTTCAGCACGATAAATCGTTTTAAATTGCTCCAGAATAACCGCTCTATCTGCTCGTTTCACTTTACTAGCTAGATTTCGACTAATATGAATTAAGCAACGTTGTTGTTTAGCTAATGGGTAAGCCTGATTGATAATCTCTTCAAGCCCCTTGAAGCCATCGGTCGCTACAAGAGAAACCTGTTGGATTCCTTGGTTTTGAAGCTTGTCTAACAGGGTGGACCAAGAAGCATTGTTTTCATTTGGGGGGATTTCATATCCAAGAACAGCCTTCTGTCCTTCTGGTGTAATGCCAAGTGCGATATGAATACATTCTTTACTAACGGTTCCACGTCTTAAGGGAAGATAGGTTCCGTCAAGAAATAAAACAGAGTAATTGGCTTCTAAGCTTCGCTCATGAAAAGTAGCGACATTCTCCTGAGTTACTTTTGAGATATTAGAAATTGTGGCAGGACTATAGTGATGACCATACATTCGCTCGATGATATCACTAATTTCTCGAGTCGTTACACCGGTTTGATAGAGTTTGATAACCATCTCTTCCAAGTGGTCATATCGACGTCCATAAGCGGGAAGCAAAGCTGGACTAAAGTTCCCATTACGATCTCTAGGAATACTCAACTGAACAGTCCCATATTTGGTTTCGAATTTCCGTGCATAGCTTCCGTTACGACTATTCCCGGAATTATAGCCTAATTTATCGTAAGGTTCATACCCTAAAAAGGCTGATAACTCTGCTTGAAGCAGATCATTCATAGCTGTTTCAAGAGAAGTACGGAAAAATTCATCAATATCTTGCTTTTGGGCTAGGAAGTTAAGTAGTTCTGTGGTAAACTGAGTCATAGGAATAAATCTCTTTCTAGTAATGTTTTGCAACTCTACTATAACGGATTTATTCCTTTTTGTGTTTACACAACTTATTTTACACTACCTGACTTTCTGGTGAAAATTGCCAATATGATAAATTTTGTTCCATTTAATTCTCCTCGATATTGCTATTAATATTATACCATACTAACAGTTCAGAATTCATTTTACTCTTTTAAACTTATCTTGCACAATTAAATAGAAATTTATAAAAGAAAGATTTCTTCAAAGTTTGTACAATTTTTATAATTTTCTAAAAATTCTATCTTTTTGGTTGCGATTCACTCTTTTTTGTGTATAATTATAACATACAGGAGGAAATTTATGAAAAACATTAAAGATAGTATTACCACCGCCCCTAGAACAGGTGTACTTGCAGATTTTTTTGAGAAAACCGCATTAGGCGAGTTGGGAGAACCAAACAATACTTATTTAGGTGATATCAATTTATTTAAAAATGACGAAAAAATGTCATCTTTTTATTTAAATCATAGAAAATTGCAAGGACAATTCGACAAGCATTTCTACTCAAGTATTCCCTTTATATTGGAGGAAGAATGTCGCATTGGATCAGCATTAAAAGATTACTTAGAAAAAAGAGATGGTACACAGTATTTATATGTTCTCGGAGCCGCTGAAGGAACAATGGCTAGAACAATTGGAAATTTGAGCAATGGCAAGATAAAAACTTTATCTTGTAGCCCAACAAAAGCTAATCAGGATAATTTTTTTAGATATGGCAAGCCACTACATTCAAAATTTATTCTATCCCCTTACAATAAAATAACCAACTCAAATATCAGAGAATTATTTCCTAATTTCAATGGTTTTGACGTCATAATAGAAGATACAACATTTCAGATGTACAGCCCAGATAGAGCTAAACAAATAAAATTTACAAAAGAAAAGCTTAAAAAAGATGGTATAATTGGTTTTATTGAGAAATTTTCCAATAAAGATATTACGGAATTTCTAAAAAGAGAACATATCAAAGACTCACTTTTTAAAAATAGATTTTTCTCACAAAAAGCCATTCAATTGAAAAAAGACAATGTATTAACAAATATGAATAATAGTCTTGTTACAATTGACACATTTAAAAACATTTTAGCTGACTTCTTTAACTATGCTGTCATAAATTGGAATTCTGGAAATTTCTATACAATCTACGCATCTAATAGCAAAAATAATCTTTTAAGCTTTTTATCTAATATGACACCAGCATTAACTCCTAATCAGTTTGTACATACCGATCTTCCAGTCGCATTACTGAACTTAAATAAAAACGAAATAAAATACAGAGTCATAAAGGAAAAATAATATGTCACTATCTACTTGGATATCATACACTATCGCTTGCATTCTACTTATTTCCCCCCCTGGACCAACAGTAACTTATCTTATAACTACTAGTATGACTCATGGGAAAAAAACAGCTTATGAAATTGTTTGGGGAAGTTTCTGGGGAGGACTTGTTTGTCTAATCCTCTCCTTTATTGGGATTGGAACTATACTTAAAACTTCAGAAACCTTGTATGCAATTTTACGTCTACTTGGAATCGCTTATCTTATCTATTTAGGAATCAAAAGTTTTCTTGATGCTAATAAGGTGAAAGATAAAGCTGAAAAAATGGTACCTCCTGAAAAAGGAGAAGCCTTTAAAAATGGATTTTTATTGATATTTTTAAATCCTAAAAACATTATTTTCTTTGCTTCGTTTTTACCTCAATTCATTAATCACAACTCTCCGTTTTTATTACAAACTATAATATTAAGTTTGACCTATCTAATTGTTGGTTTAATCAACGATTATTTATATAGTTTTTTTGCTTCAAATATTGGAAACGTACTTGGAAAACATTCTGAAAAGTGGATTGCCTACATCGGTGGTATAGCTATGATACTATCAGCTATAATCGTTGTATTTCAAAATTTTTAGTAAAAATTATTTTTAACACATAAACAAAAAACACTCTAAAAACTGGATTTTTAACCTGATATACTCCCCTTATAGTGGACAGTGAAAAAATAAAAATTTTAAGGCTCTTTGTCAACTGTAGTGGGTGACGAAAAGCTAACATCTAGAGAGGACCGGATAGGTCCTTTTTTTATGTATGTTCAGTGTGATGAAGACACGCTTCTTAAAGTTGATAAAGTTTCTAAAACCAAAGCCCAATCGTTTGATGTCTTTAATCAACTTGTTAGTCGCTTCAAGTTTCGCGTTTGAATAGTCCGTTTCTAGTGCGTTTTTGATGTATTGCTTGTGTCTAAGAAAAGTCCTAAAGACAGTTTGAAAATAATGATTGACCTTGCTCCTATTTTCCTCTATCAGTTCAAAGAACTTATCTACTCTCTTCTCCTGAAAGTGAAAAAGCAAAAGCTGATAAAGTGTATAGTAGTCAGTAAGCTCTTTTGAAAAGACTAGTGTCTTCGCAACAACTTCATGTGGTGCTAAAGTTTGGCGGAAAGTCTTTGAATAAAAAGAGTTGAGAGATAGTTTACGGCTGTCCTTTTGGAAGAGTCGCCAGTGATTTTTCAGGGCTCGATAGGGTAGTGACTTCTTATCGAACTGGTTCATAATTGCAATTCTTGTCTTTAAAAAGGCACGTCCAAGGTGCTGGATGATGTGGAAACGATCAAGAACGATTTTTGCGTTTGGAAAGAGCTTGCGAGCCAGTGGAATATAAGCTCCAGACATATCCATCGTGATAAACTGTACCTGTTGTCGGACTTTCAATGGATACTTCAAAAAGTAGTTTCGTATAGTAGTTTGGCGGCGATTATCAAGGATGGTTATGAGTTCGTTTGTCTCATAATTCTGCGCTACAAAAGCCAATTCCCCTTTCTTGAACCCAAACTCATCCCAGGACATAACAGCAGGGAGTTTGTCATAATGTTCCTTGAAAGTAAACTGATCAAGCTTACTATAGACAGTGGACGTCGACACGCGAAGTCTTCTGGCAATATCCGTGAGTGACATCTTCTCAGTGAGGAGTTGTGAGACCTTTTGTCGGCCTAGATTGGAGATTTAGCAGTTTTTCTCAACGATAGATGTCTCAGCTACCGTGACTCTCCTACAATTTTTACACTGGAAATGACGTTTTTTCAGACGTAGTAGAGTTGGTGTTCCCGCTTGCTCGAGAAGAGGGATTTTAGAAGGCTTTTGAAAGTCGTACTTGATCATCTTTCCATGGCAATGAGGACATGATGGTGCAGGGTAATCAAGTTTTGCTTGAATCTCGATATGAGTGTCAGTTTCAAAAACAAGTGAAATCTTGATATTTTGGTCTTTGATTCCGATTAATTCTGTGTTATTCTTAATAAGTCTCATAAGTTCTTCCTAATGATGGTTTGGTTGCTTTTCATTATAGTTCTTATGGGACTTTTTGTGTACACTCAAAAAGCTCTATAATCCCTACAGTAGTTTTACCCACTACAGAAATTATAGAGCCAAATAATAATGATATCCCATTAGTCAAATAATGGAATATTTTTATATGAGGTGTAAACGTGTTCAAAAACTGAAGTACCTTTTTAAGAAAGAATAAACTGTGGTCGAGCATCCTAAGACAAAGACAGAAGAAAGTCAATTTGACTTTTCCAGAGATCGCACAGATTATTTTCTCGACCAAGCACTTGCATTTTATTGTGAAGAAAATAACATTCCTTAAGAAAAACTCTGTTCATCTGATATCAGTGAACTACTCCTCCCCTGCATCTCTGATTTTTATGAAGATTATATGATTTTTTGTTACACAGTCTTGGTTATGTTGCTAGAACTGAATTTGACTGGAAAATCTATCACTTGGTTGAAGATGATATTAACGAAATCTTCAGTCAATATAAGACTCACATCGGGTAATATGAAATAACGCTTCTCTCGAAATGAGAGAAACATTTTCTTATTTCCAAAATTTTGCTTTTGATGCTGCGATCCAAGCTGATAAACAAGCTAGGGCTACTTCTGCATAAATCGCGTATTGTTTAGCAGGATAAAGCTATGCTTTATTTTCTTCATACCAATGAGACTTCCAGAGACCGATGTAATTTTCTGTTATTTCAGGATTTTTAAGGCACTCCATGTAATTTGCAGATAAATTGTCTGGTTGATTCGTTTGTATGTTAATGATATAAATCACCAAAACATCCGCAATGACAGCTAAGAGTTTCAAAGCAATCTTTTTCTTGGCTGTTAGTTGAAATGCTTTCAATTATTTTTCTTCCCAATATAGTAATATATGTACTCCTATACTTTAGTATAAAAAGTAGGGATACAACATTAATGATTAAAAAGTCAAAACCTTTCGAAAACCTTGCATATCTAGCTCATAGTGTTATAATAGAACTGTCCGTCTGTCTAGAAATAATACACTTTTAGGCAGATGCGACTTAGAAAGAGGTATTTATGACATTTTCAAAAAAGGTTTCCCTTTCTGAGGTAAACCAATCCGTAGATACACCTAATAATAATCGTTTTTGGCAAAATCTTAAGGCTTTCTTGGGACCTGGGGCTCTTGTGGCCGTGGGTTACATGGATCCAGGGAACTGGATAACAAGTGTCGTCGGTGGGGCGACCTACAAGTACAGCCTACTCTTTGTCATCTTAATTTCATCATTAATCGCTATGCAGTTGCAACAAATGGCCGGAAAATTAGGGGTTGTGACCCAAATGGACCTAGCTCAAGCGACTGCCTACCACTCACCTAAATGGTTGCGATACACGCTTTGGGTGATTCTTGAGCTGGCCTTAATGGCGACGGACTTGGCTGAGGTACTTGGTTCTGGCATCGCTCTTAACCTACTCTTTGGTATTCCAATCATGGTTGCTATTCTGGTGACAGTCCTTGACGTCTTCCTACTCCTGCTCATCATGAAGCTGGGATTCAGGAAAATCGAGGCTATTGTTTCAACCTTAATTTTGACCATCTTGGTTATCTTTGCCTATCTAGTAGCCTTGTCTGAGCCTAGTGTTGCGGGAATCCTCGAGGGTTATCTTCCTACGCCAGCACTCTTCGAGCCACATGCTGCTGGGGACACCAACCAATTGACTTTGGCACTTGGGATTGTGGGGGCAACCGTTATGCCACATAACCTCTACTTGCACTCATCCTTGTCACAGACTCGTAAGGTTGACTATTCAGATGATAAAGACGTGACCAAGGCTGTCCGTTTCATGACCTGGGACTCCAACATTCAATTGTCTTTGGCCTTTGTGGTTAACTCCCTCCTCTTGATTTTGGGGGCAGCTCTCTTCTTTGGTCACGCTTCTGATATTTCAGCCTTCTCACAAATGTACAATGCCCTTCAGGACTCTAAGATTGCTGGTGCGTTAGCTAGTTCGACACTTTCAACTCTCTTTGCCTTGGCGCTCTTGGCTAGTGGTCAAAACTCTACTATCACTGGTACTTTGAGTGGTCAAATTGTCATGGAAGGTTTCCTCCACATGAGGTTACCAAAGTGGGTAATTCGTTTGTTCACACGTCTCTTCGCCCTGCTACCTGTTATCATTGTAGCTATTCTCTACGGCGATCAAGAAAAGACACTGGATCAACTCTTGGTGTATTCACAAGTATTCCTTTCAATTGCCTTGCCATTCTCTATTTTCCCTTTGATTTACTACACTTCTAAAAAATCACTCATGGGAAAACACGTCAATGCCAAGTGGAATACCTACCTCGGTTATACCATCGCTATTGTCCTAACCATTCTCAATCTCAAACTTATCTTTGATACGTTTTAAAAAAAAACAAGGCTAGCACCATGCTGACCTTGTTTTAGTTTTTGAAGGCGTCAACGAGAACTTGGAATTCTTCGTTACTAAGGGTAATTCCCTTGCCCATCTTGGTATGGTCTGGACTCCACGTACGGATATCATACTTAGCTGGTGCGCCATTAAAGCTCACACGATTGAGTTCCTTAGTCCACCCCTTGTCATTCTCAGACAAGACCAAGAGTTTTTCTTCAATTTCAAATGAAAATTCTGCCATTTGCTTACCTCCACTAGCTTTATTCGTTTTTTTTCTGTGAAAATTATGTGTTTTAGAATGAAGTTATCCACAAACTTTCACCTTTCATGCTATAATTATTTTATCAAGAAACGAGGTAAATGACCATGATAAACTTTTTAGAAGCGGTAAAGCATCAGCTTCATCAGTTTGTGGAAACAGGTTACAGCAAACCTGTCCACCTAATGCAAAATCAGCTTATCAATGATATCTATCATGCTATTGATAATAAACAAATGATCATGCTGGCTTCTAATCATAGGACCTATAAGGGCTACATCAATCGTTATGACAGCCAACGTCAAGCTATCTTTATCGAGCAGGACAAAGTTATCAGTATGATTGAACTAAAAGACATTAAACGTCTAAAAATCATATCTCAACGAGGTTAAGTATATTAGTTAACCTATTTTTATTTTTGAGTTGACTAATATAGTAGGTCTTGGTATGATAAGTTAACTATCAAATCGCTCGAGGTTAACTAAAATGACACAAAATCATACACTATCCCTTATTCTTCCAGCTTTTGGTGCTGCTATTATTGCTGCACTGGCTCAAATCATCATTCCGATTGGGGCAGTTCCCATTACTCTACAGACCTTTGCTGTAGGACTTGTGGCTGCTGTTTTTAAACCGAGGGAAGCTACTCTTTCTGCTATCCTCTATCTTATTCTTGGCGCTATTGGTTTACCCGTTTTCGCAGGAGGTGGCGGTGGGCTTCAATCCTTCTTTGGTCCTTCAGCTGGCTATCTTCTTGCCTATCCTTTTTTTGCTCTTGTCACATCAGCACTAACCCATGCTAAGACCCCTATCTGGAAAAGCTTTTTGGCTTTTGTTTTGGGAGATGCGCTTGTCTTTGTCGGTGGTATCCTTAGCCTGCACTTTCTTGGAAAGATGGGTTGGTCTGCAGCTGTGGTGGTCGGTTTGATACCCTTTATCATTCCCGACCTCATTAAAGGTCTGATTGTTACTTTGGTGACTAAGCCAGTATTAAAAGCTCTAAAAAATCATAGCTACTTTAACTAAAGAAAAAAAGATTGAAGACTTTGTTCCTGTGAACAGAATCTTCAATCTTTTTATTTTTCAAAATAAATATCATAATGCTTTGAACAAGCTAGGTTGAAAGCACTGTGACAATTAGGGCAAGCTATTGCCTCTTGATACTACTCAATAACCATCTCATGCTGATAAACACC
Source organism: Streptococcus thermophilus (assembly GCF_010120595.1). Taxonomy (NCBI): domain Bacteria; kingdom Bacillati; phylum Bacillota; class Bacilli; order Lactobacillales; family Streptococcaceae; genus Streptococcus; species Streptococcus thermophilus. The sequence goes on along the minus strand of NZ_CP038020.1, from coordinate 1,179,397 downwards.
ACAGATAAGGACCTTGTCCTGCTTGAGATGACAAGGATAAGCTCGAAAGCTATGTGTTCCTCCAAGCTATCATGACACTGATAACAAGCATAATACTTCAGACAATCGAAGCATTTTAGGGCAACAATATCTAGCTCTGTGTGATAATGCTGGCACCTGCTCTCATTATCTACCAAGAGACCATATATTTTTCTCGTCATTAGGCACGAACAGTCTTACTTGAACCGTCTTTTTGGTAGAGATTAATCAAACCTTCTTTAGTTGAACGAATCATATCACCAGGTTTAACTTCTTGTGGCACGGTAATAGTAAGAAGTTCCATTGGGTTTGGTGCACGATCAATCTTATTACCATTAGCATCGTGAAGATCTTTGATCTCACACTCGAAATGACGGAAGCCTGGTCCGTAGAATTCAACGTGGTCACCTTCGAGGATAACATTACGTTGACGGATCGTAGCTGTCATAGTTACTGGGTCAAAATCTACTACTTCACCAACAAATTTGTATTGTGGAATCTTACGACGGGCACCAAAGAGTTGCTCGTTTTCTGTTGGAGTCTTGTAATAAAAACCTGTTGCCAATTCACGTTGGGCAACTTTCCAAAGCTCATTAACCAAATCATCTTTAATAGCATAAAAGGCTTCTGCACTTTCCATGTAAGCATCACAGGCCGCCTTGTAACAGTTGGCAACTGTTGATACGTAATGGACAGATTTCATACGACCTTCGATTTTCAGGCTATCAACACCATTATCGATAAGGTCCGGGATGTTTTCAATCATACACATGTCAACAGCTGACATTGAGTATTCTTCAGGAACTTCACCGTGAATACTCTTTCGCTCTTGGCCGAATGGCATGTCGTAAAGGTCATATTTCCAACGGCATGACTGTGAACAACCACCACGGTTGGCATCACGGTCTGACATGTGGTTAGAAAGGGTACAGCGACCTGAGTATGAGATACACATAGCACCATGGACAAAGGCCTCAATTTCAAGGTCCGTACGTTTACGGATTTCAGCTAATTCTTCCATAGTAACCTCACGTGCTAAAACAACACGAGTCAAGCCATACTGTTTCCAAAAATGAAAAGTTTCAACGTTTGTCGCAGATGCTTGCGTTGACAAGTGGATGTTAAGGCCTGGAGCATAGGTTGAACAGATTTCAATCAAGGCTGGATCAGATGCAATAACGGCATCGAGTCCCATATCACGCAATTCACGGAACCACTCACCTGCACCTTTTTCATTTCCTTCATGGGTAACCATGTTAGAAGCAACGTGCACGTCAACGCCACGAGCGTGAGCGTATTCGATACCTTCACGAAGTTCATCCATGGTAAAGTTTCCAGCACGGCTACGCAAACCATAGGCTTGTCCACCAACGAAAACAGCATCTGCGCCGTAATTTACAGCAACTCTCAATTTTTCCAAAGTCCCAGCAGGTACCAGTACCTCTGGGCGTTTTTTAGTTGTAGTCATAATTTCTCCAATTTGCAAGATTGTCGATTTTAGTTTTTAGGATAGATCCTTCGTTCCCTGAAAATGGAAAACTCTCAACCGAAGGAGGACGTAATTTTATTTTACACGGTCAGGTTCATAATCATAGAAACCTGTGTCCAAACCACGGTTGGCTGGGTGTAATTTATGAATGGCTTCATCGAAGAGGAAGGCTTGATCCTGTAAAAATTCTCCAGACTCGATGAGGTCACGAGCCTTCACAAAATATTCGGTAATTTTTACGAAGTTTTCACCTGGGCAATAAACACCGTCCAACTTCCAGTGGTCAAAACCATGCTCAACGAGTTCTGAAAGCTTAGTCATCATATCCAGGTCATTATTGGCAAAGATATGTGTTCCATGCAAGTCTTCATAGACTGAGTAGTGAGAATCTGGATCTCCAGGTTCAGAAAGAAAGAGGTCACGTTCTTTGGTAACAGCTTCATCCGTTTTGATAAAGTTGTAGTAGTTTTGAAGAAGTGGTCGTTTTGAGTGGTGAATGATACTTGCCCCGTAAACCAAAACCTCAGCTGGAATTTGAAGATTTTCAGCCATGATGAAGAGTTCCGCAGATGGAATCTCACGGGCCAAAACAGCTTCAGATGCTCCTGCCTGTTTGCCCCAGAAATTAATCTGACGGCTAGAGGTTACCATGGTTGAAGCATCATAAATCATTTTGAAGGGACGTTTATCACGGTTACAGATGTAGAAAACTCCTGCATCACCAACCGTGATATAATCTGCTTTAATTTCTTCAAGAAAATCAAGGTAGTCAGGAAGAGCATCCATCATACTTTGGTGCATGAGGGCATTAACTGCAACAGTTAACTCTTTACCTGACTCATGTACCAGCTCTGCGATTTTTCGCATTTCTACGAATGAAAAAGGCTTAGGCAAACGAAGGCCAAAAGTTTTTTCGCCGATGTAAATACGATCTACGCCAAGTTCTAGGAGATCACGTGCCTGCTCGTAGCTCTCAGCTGTCGCTGTAATCACTATTTTTTTCATAACTCATATTATAGCACAAATTGATTGATTTTTTTAGAACTTTTAGGTTTTGTTAAATCGTATTTTGATATTTAAAAATTGTTTTATAATACTAGAATTTCAAAAAAACTTTGCAATATAAACTTTTTATGGTATTATTAAAAAGATTGTAACTAGTGAAATACTGACTCAGTCTTTTAGCCTACACAAAATAGTGATTTAAGTACTTTATATAGAAAGGAGGCAGACATGGCTGACAACTTACACCGTCAATTTGATCACATCGAAGATTTCGAGATTGAACGTCGTCAAACGACCAATTATCAAGACGATCAAGGTCTAAATAGTAATAGTATTAAACTACAAGATATGATTTTCTTTGGACGTGTCTCAAGCTTCTGTGTTTCAACAGTCCTAGTTGCCTTCCTTTTCTTGGTAGCACAGGTAGCTACCTTCTGGGCCTTCTTCTGGGCAATTACCATTAGCGCCATTGGTCAGTTAGGCATTTATGTCCTAATCGAATATCTTAAAGCAAAAGAACGTTGACTAAGGAGTCAACGTTCTTTTTAGTTTGATTCTGCTACTTCTTCAGAGATATCTTTGATATCAATGAAGATATCATCAACGATAGCTTTTGTTTCTGCTTTAACATTGGCTTGCTCAGGTGTTACTTGAGCTGTTTTTTCCTTGATGAGTTCAAAGCTCTCTTTTGCAAAGTCAGCAACTTGAGCTGTTTTTTCTTGAACGGCTTTTGTCAAATCAGTTGCAGTGATGTCGCCATTTTCAAATTTTGTTTTATAATCTTGGAAAGTATCGACTGCCAATTCTTTATAGTCGCCAACTTTTTCCACTACTTGATTTTGGTAAGCTTTAGGATCTTCTTTGAATGAAGCGATTTCCTCATCAATACGTGCTTTAACTGCTTTACCTTTTTCAGTTGTAAAGAAATACGCTGCTGCAGCTCCAGATGCTGCACCAATAATTAGGGTGTTTAGAAATTTACTCATGAAAAGACCTCCTTATTTTTTCTTGTCTTTTTTACCAAATAGTTTTGAAGCAACCTTGCCGATAGCAAAGGCTGAGCCTGCTTTACCGACACTTGCTCCTGCTGCACTTGCCTTAGCAGCGAGGTGACGAGCTCGAGTATTCAAGTCAGAAACACTTTCTGAAAGATCAGCTACTGCTACAAAGAGAGGATCAATCGTTTGAACTTTTTCATTAACATCTTCAACCAAGACATTAGCCTTAGCCAAAATTTCATTTGTTTGGTGAAGTGTTACGTTAATATCTGTACGAAGAACCGCAACTGTTTCTTCAACTTCTTTGACAACATGACGTGTGCGAAGTAAAGTTGGGATTAATGCAATTAGAAACGCAGCAAGTGCGATTGCGATAATAAGAAATGCAATTTCTACCATAGTTTTAGACTCCTTTGACCTGTTTAAAAGGTTAACAAAAAACTGAATGTTTGACTCCTGCCTCGTATGACCTTTGTTATTATAATTTTCACTTCATTATAACAAAGTCTGAACAGTATGACTAGTTTTTCATTTTATAATCTGCTTTTTGACGTTGTTTACGGAAATATAAGAGGACAGCTCCAAGGATAATGATGGAAATGCTGACCCATTGTGAGACACGCAAGCCGGCAAACATAAGACTATCCGTACGCATGCCTTCAATGACAAAGCGTCCAAGTCCATACCAGATAAGGTAAAATGAAGTCACATCTCCCTGTCGCAATCCCTTATTAAAATATCGTAGTCCCAGAATAATGCTAAAACCAACTAAATTCCATAGGCTTTCATAAAGGAAGGTAGGTACACGGTAGCTTCCATCAATAAACATCTGCTGACGGATAATTTCTGGAAGATAATTCAGTTGACTAACTGCTTTTCCATAGGCCTCTTGATTGACAAAATTTCCCCAGCGACCGATGCTCTGAGCTATCATGACCCCAGGGGCCGCAATATCTAGAAAATCTAAAACCGCTATAGCATGACGTTTGGCGAACCAATAAAGGACAGCTGCACCAGCAATCAAGCCACCATAGATAGCAATTCCACCATTCCAAATCGCAAAAATTTCCAATGGATTTTGGCTGTAATAAGACCACTGGAAAATCACATAGTAGAGCCTAGCACCAACAATGGCTATAGGAAAGGCTAAGAGAATAAAATCTAAGATATGCTCAGGATTGATTCCCTTTTCAGGAGCCAAACGCTGAGCCAGATAAACTGCAAGCAAAAGACCAGATACAATACAGATAGCATACCAATGAATACTGATTGGACCAAGTCTTAGAGCAATTGGATCAATAGTAGCTAACATTAGTCTTCACCATTCTTACTAATGAGGTCGGTCAAACGGTCCTTAAAAGTTTTGGTTGCATCATATCCCATTTGCTTAGCACGATAGTTCATTGCTGCAGCTTCTATAACGACTGACACGTTACGTCCTGTCTTAACAGGAATACGGATACGTGGAATCTTAACGCCCTGTAATTCAATCTCTTCATTGCTATTTCCAAGACGGTCAAAGACCTCGTCATTTTCAAAATTCTCAAGATATATGCACAACTGAACTTGAGATGAATTACGGACAGCACTAGCTCCGTAAAGACTCATAACGTCAATGATACCAACCCCACGAATTTCAAGAAGATGGAGAAGAATTTCTGCAGGTTCCCCCCAGAGAGTTCCCTCATCCTTAGCATAGACATCTACACGGTCATCAGCAACTAGACGGTGGCCACGTTTCACCAACTCGAGCGCTGTCTCACTCTTACCGATACCAGAGTCCCCTTGAATAAGAACACCCATCCCGTAGATATCTACCAGAACACCATGGACACTAGTACGTTCAGCTAATTGAGAGTTGAGATACCAAGACATGTCACCTGAAAGTGATGATGTAGAGTTGCGTCCTTGAAGAACTGCTACACCATTTTCCTTAGCAGCTTGAAGCATCTCTTCTGGAATCTCAAGACCACGTGCCACGACAACAGCTGGAGTTTCCTCTCTAAATATATTAGCAAAAACAGAATAACGGTTATTAGCAGTCATGGTTTTAAGGTAGGACCACTCCTTCATCCCAACCAACTGAAGTCGTTCTGGTGAATAATAGTCAAAATAACCCGTCATTTCTAAACCAGGACGAGAGATATCAGCCGTTGTTATCGCTTTTGCCAAAAGCTCCTCATTCCCATAGACAACCTTAAGTTTAAGCTTATCAACCAACATTTTAACAGTTACTGTCATGTTATTTCCTCCGATTATTTACTAGTTTCATTGTATCATAAAAAGGTTTTCAATGCGGTTCGCAAAGCAAAAAAAGACCTATGACTAACACTAAGGTCAATCATAGATCTTTTCTGTTATCATTTACTCACCATTTCCACTCGTCTTCTACAGGTTCAGCGTTTTTGCGTTTTCTTCCATCCTTAAGTTTTATTTCAGGATAAATATCCTCTTTATAAGGAAGGAGGAGGGCTAAAACTAAGTATAAGAAGATTCCAAACTGCGTGGAAACCATGAGAATAATAGCTAAGACACGAGCCGAAGTGAGGTTCCAGCCAAATTTATCTGCCAAACCTGCAACAACACCGGCGACGAGTCTATTTTTTCGTATCTTATAAAAGCGATTTGGCATGGTTTTCTTCTCCTATCATTCGTTGATATCATTGTATGATTTTTTGAGACAAAAAAAATCAGTCCTAGGACTGATTTAGAAAAATGAGTTTGCCTTGGCACAAACCGCATCCAAATTTCTGTGTATTGACACGGCGTTTGCGACGGTAAGTGTGACCACAAGATTGGCACTGATAAAGGAAGTAATTTTCTGCCTGGTTTCGCATTTTGGGGGCGTACCTAAGGCCATCCACCCTAGCTAGTAGGTCCTTGAAATCTCTATCCCCATGTTTGCAGCCCTTCCCTTGAAAATAAAGGTGGTAGTGACAGAGTTCATGACGGACGATTTTCCGAAAGGTCTCGAGGCCGTGTTCTTCATAAAGTTTCGGATTGAAATCTAAGTGTCCATCCTTGGGGAAGAAACGACCTCCAGTGGTCCTCAGGCGCTTGTTCCACAAGGCTTGATGATTAAATTTCCAACCGAAATCTTCGATAGAAACTGTCTTAACATAATCAGTTAGATTCACGTGGATTCACCAAGGAAAGATTAAGCTTTTCGTGTTCTAAGTCAATTTTTGACACCCATACGGTAACTAAATCCCCAACAGAAACCACTTGGCTTGGATGGTTAACGAAACTCTTACTCATCTCAGAGATATGGATAAGACCATCCTCATGGACACCGATATCCACAAAAGCACCAAAGTCCACAACGTTACGGACTGTTCCTTCAAGTTTTTGCCCCACCGACAAGTCTTTGAGCTCAAGAACATCCTGGCGAAGTACTGGTGCTTTAAAATCATCACGCAAGTCTCGACCTGGTTTTAAAAGGTCAGCAATGATATCTTTAAGGGTTTCCTGACCAATCTCTAGCTCTTCTGCTGTGTCTTTGAGATTAAGACCCTTCAATTTTGCCTTAGCAGAGTCGTCCAAATCTGTGATGTCTAACTGCTTGAAGAGAGCCTTCACCGCTGGATAAGACTCTGGGTGGACTCCCGTATTATCCAGGATATTTTTAGCGTTTGGAATACGGAGGAAACCGGCGGCTTGTTCAAAGGCTTTGGCACCAAGACGTGGGACCTTCTTAATTTCATCACGTGATGTAAACTCCCCATTTTCCTCACGGTAGGCAACAATATTTTCTGAGATAGTCTTGTTGAGACCTGAGACATGTGACAAGAGAGTACTACTTGCCGTATTGATATTGACACCAACCTGGTTAACCACGGTATCAACGACGAAATCAAGATTTTCAGAGAGTTTCTTCTGGCTAACATCGTGCTGGTATTGGCCTACTCCGATTGATTTGGGGTCAATCTTAACCAATTCCGCCAGAGGGTCTTGAAGACGACGGGCAATGGAAATAGCAGAGCGCTTTTCGACCGTCAAGTCTGGGAACTCATGACGGGCCAACTCTGAAGCAGAGTAGACTGAGGCACCACTTTCATTGACAATGACATAAGAGGTCTCTGGGAAATCTTTGAGGACTTCTGCCACAAAGGCTTCACTTTCACGGCTGGCTGTTCCATTTCCGATAGCAATAATCTCAATAGCATGCTCTTTGATAAGGTCAGCCAAGTCTTTCTTAGCTTGAGCAATCTTAGCTTGACTTGCTGGAGCAACTGGATAGATGACCTGAGTTGTAATCAGTTTCCCTATTTGGTCAACGACGGCCAATTTAGCTCCTGTACGAAAGGCTGGGTCAAATCCAAGTACCCTCTTTCCTTTAAGTGGTGAGATTAGGAGAAGGCTTCGAAGATTTTGAGAGAAAAGATTAATGGCTCCATCTTCTGCTGCTTCAGTCAACTCACTACGGATACGACGCTCCATAGCTGGAATGATTTTCTTCTTGAGCGACTGGTTGATGACTTCCTCAATATAATCATTTTTTTGCTTGAAACGGGCACTGTAAAAACGATGCATTTTCTCAAGATTGTGCTTAAAGTTTACCTTGATAACGCCTAATTTCTCACCACGGTTAAGGGCCAGAGTACGGTAACCTTGGAGTTTAGACACCTTATCCGCAAAATCATAGTAAATCTTGAAGGTTTCCTTTTCATCCAGAGATTGATCCTTTGGGATCGAAGTGATCTCACTGTTGTTCCAGATTTCGTTGTAAGTCCAAGAGCGCAAGCTATTGTCCTCAGAAAAGGCCTCAACCAAAATATCCACAGCACCCGCAAGGGCCTTGTCAGCTGTTGGAAAGGCTTCGGATGTCAACTTTTCAGCTTCATCTTTGAGGTTTGAACTATTTTGCAAGATAAGACGAGCCAGTGGAAAGAGACCTGCTTCACGGGCAATAGTCGCTTTAGTGCGGCGTTTTTCCTTATAGGGAAGGTAGAGTTCTTCCACGTCTGCCAACTTTTCAGCCGCTTCGATGGCTGCCTTGAGTTGGTCAGTCAATTTGCCCTGAGCCTCAATCTTTGCCAGAACCGTTTCCTTGCGGTCTTGGAGGGCTGTCAAAGACTTATCCATATCAATGATAGCCTTGATTTGAGTTTCATCCAGATTTCCGGTTTTTTCCTTACGGTAACGGGCAATGAAGGGAATGGTATTACCTTCTGCGGTCAATTCCAAAACGGTTTCAACTTGTTGTTTTTTTAGGCCCAATTCTTGAGCCAATGTCTCTAAATTTCGATTTTCCATAAACTCTATTATACCACGATAGGAGGTATGCTTGGGCAGAAAACCTTGTAGATGAAGCGAGATTTTTTGAGCAAGAGGTAGTATAATAAGAGAGTAAACCTATTCTTAAGGCTATTTCTTTCGGAAAATAGATGCATCTTCCTTGAAGCAAAGCTTCTTCTGCTGATTACCTAATTTTCTGTCAGAAATGACGCCCTTAGTATCTTAATTAACTCGGAGGCTTTTTATGGCGGTTATTCAGAAAAAAACAAATGAACTTGAAAGCATGATGGCATCTTTTGCAGTTATCCCTGATTTTGAAAAGGCGGGAACTGATCCTAAGAAGGACAAACGTCTTCAAGAAGATAAGAAGAAATAAAAGTTATGGCTATTTTTCATCAACTACCAGATAGCGTTTTTCAGCTTCTGGCAGTTTTTCTATCTATTATTATCGAAGCCCTGCCCTTTGTTTTACTGGGAAGTATCGTGTCTGGCTTTATCGAAGTCTTCTTGACTCCTGAAAAGGTCCAAAACTTCCTGCCGAAAAACAAGGTCCTGGCTATTCTCTTTGGAACTCTAATTGGTTTTATTTTCCCTTCTTGTGAGTGTGGGATTGTTCCCATTATCACGCGCTTTTTAGAGAAAAAAGTGCCTAGCTACACGGCTATTCCTTTCATGGCAACTGCCCCTATTATTAATCCAGTCGTTCTCTTTGCGACCTATACGGCCTTTGGGAACTCTTGGTACTACGTGTTTTTACGTTTCCTCGGGGCTTTCTTGATTGCCATGATTTTGGGAATCTTGCTGGGCTTTGTGGTGGATGACCAGATTCTTAAGGAAAATCGAAAGGTCAGTCATGTGCACGACTATAGTGGTTTGTCAGCTGGTAAGAAAGTTTTTCAAGCCTTGATTCATGCGGTAGATGAATTTTTCGACACTGGGCGTTACCTGATTTTCGGGAGCCTGGTGGCCGCAAGTATGCAGACCTACCTACCTACCCGTATTTTTACGACAATCGGGCACAATTCGGTGACAGCCGTCCTCATCATGATGCTCCTGGCCTTTATCCTCTCACTTTGTTCTGAGGCAGATGCCTTTATCGGAGCTTCACTACTCTCTAGTTTTGGAGTGGCACCAACAGTGGCCTTCCTCATCATCGGTCCTATGGTTGATATCAAGAACTTGACCATGATGAAACACCAGTTTAAGACACGCTTTGTCGGGCTCTTTGTGGGAACCGCAAGTCTGGTAACAGTCATTTACTGTCTAGTATTGGGGGTGATTTAATGTTACGTTTTCTCATCTTATCTGGGTATTTTGAGCTCGTCATGTACTTGCAAGTTTCTGGCAAGCTCAACCAGTACATTAATATCCACTACTCCTACCTGGCTTACATTTCCATGGCGCTTTCCTTCATCCTCGTTTTGGTTCAACTCATCGTTTGGATGAAGAAAATAAAGGTTCACTCGCATTTGTCAGGTCGAGTGGCCAAGGGAGCCAGCATCGTTCTCTTGGCATTTCCAGTTCTCACTGGGCTCTTAGTGCCAACGGTGACCCTGGATGCCAATACTGTATCAGCTAAGGGTTATCATTTTCCACTGGCTGCAGGGAGCGATCCTAACCAGGCCGACCAAGAGGGAACGACTATCCAGTATTTGAAGCCAGACACCAGCTCCTACTTCACCTCCTCAGCTTATGAGAAGGAAATGACCAAGGAGCTAGGCAGGTACAAGGGACGTGAGACCATCCAGATTACCACGGAAAATTACATGGAAGTCATGGAGCTCATCTATCTCTATCCAAACGATTTCGTGGGTAAGAAGGTCACCTATACCGGCTTTGTTTACAATGACCCACAGACCAAGGGATATCAGTTCATCTTCCGTTTCGGTATTATCCACTGTATCGCCGATTCAGGTGTTTACGGACTGGCAACGACAGGAAGCGACCAAACCTTTAAGGATAATACCTGGGTAACAGTCACTGGTACCATCACTGTGAATTATTATCAAAACCTTAAACAGAGCCTCCCTATCCTTAATTTGACTGAGATTAAAGAGGTTAGTCAGCCTGACAATCCTTATGTTTATCGTGTATTTTAAAAAGCCAAGTTCAATTGAACCGGCTTTTTATGTTGAATCAAACTGTACAGTTACTTAAATCTTGAGAGTACAAAAACCCACCAACCGAAACACTGCCAGCCGTGTCAGTTGTACAGTTACTTAAATCTTGAGAGTACAAAAACTGTAATATTGTTTATCCAGTTTTAGTATGAGTTGTACAGTTACTTAAATCTTGAGAGTACAAAAACTTGTTTAAAAACCTTAAACTCAAAATCATCGTTGTACAGTTACTTAAATCTTGAGAGTACAAAAACCGATAACTTGACACTTGTCAACGGTGCGCGGTTGTACAGTTACTTAAATCTTGAGAGTACAAAAACCGTCTCTCGCTCTTACTCGTCGATTATATTGTTGTACAGTTACTTAAATCTTGAGAGTACAAAAACACCGATGACAAAGCCATCGTTTGATGCAGGTTGTACAGTTACTTAAATCTTGAGAGTACAAAAACTAACAAGCATAGCTTCTTTGAAGAAAGGCAGTTGTACAGTTACTTAAATCTTGAGAGTACAAAAACGCTGCTCACAGAAGTGTTTTGGTCTATCAAGTTGTACAGTTACTTAAATCTTGAGAGTACAAAAACAGAATTAAGCATATTATCAACGAGAGGATAGTTGTACAGTTACTTAAATCTTGAGAGTACAAAAACCTTATGCTCTTTCGAAAATACAAGGCCATGGTTGTACAGTTACTTAAATCTTGAGAGTACAAAAACAAGGCATATGATTTAAAACCATTGCGCCAGTTGTACAGTTACTTAAATCTTGAGAGTACAAAAACCAGGACGGTGGTAAATGTCAATGACAAATTGTTGTACAGTTACTTAAATCTTGAGAGTACAAAAACCTCAGTATAAACTAAGTGAACGCAAACAAAGTTGTACAGTTACTTAAATCTTGAGAGTACAAAAACGGTGGTTTTGGAAGAACAGTAAAGACATAGGTTGTACAGTTACTTAAATCTTGAGAGTACAAAAACCCGCTGGGATGAGTTTCATACGCACCTTTTGTTGTACAGTTACTTAAATCTTGAGAGTACAAAAACTGACATCAATGGTTGATGAGTATCTTGAAAGGTTGTACAGTTACTTAAATCTTGAGAGTACAAAAACTAATAAAGATGAAGCAATCAATAGAGTACAGTTGTACAGTTACTTAAATCTTGAGAGTACAAAAACTGGCTACCTTGATTAATTCAGGTTCAAGTCGTTGTACAGTTACTTAAATCTTGAGAGTACAAAAACCCTGTCTTATTTTAACATAGTAAGTTGACTGTTGTACAGTTACTTAAATCTTGAGAGTACAAAAACCAAGTTTCAGACCACTTATCATGAATTTCTGTTGTACAGTTACTTAAATCTTGAGAGTACAAAAACGAATTTGTCAACGCCTTCCTTCATGGTCTGTTGTACAGTTACTTAAATCTTGAGAGTACAAAAACTTGTTTAAAAACCTTAAACTCAAAATCATCGTTGTACAGTTACTTAAATCTTGAGAGTACAAAAACCATTGGTAAAGACTTTGCTGGTGGTGTATGGTTGTACAGTTACTTAAATCTTGAGAGTACAAAAACAGGCGTTAAAACTCCAAGTTCTGTATATACGTTGTACAGTTACTTAAATCTTGAGAGTACAAAAACCAGTTGATGCTTTAACATCTACCAACTCATGTTGTACAGTTACTTAAATCTTGAGAGTACAAAAACAAGCGTGTCGGAGATGTGTTGACTGTGAAAGTTGTACAGTTACTTAAATCTTGAGAGTACAAAAACCAAGTGTTTCTAATTTCATACCTGAAAGAAGTTGTACAGTTACTTAAATCTTGAGAGTACAAAAACATATATTTACTTGAGAATTAGTAAAGTCTAGTTGTACAGTTACTTAAATCTTGAGAGTACAAAAACGAACACCATTAATATTCAAAGGCGCTATCGTTGTACAGTTACTTAAATCTTGAGAGTACAAAAACTGAACGTTCTAACGGTAAAACTTACGCTTGGTTGTACAGTTACTTAAATCTTGAGAGTACAAAAACTAGTCTTTTTTTTCATTTATATCACAAAGAGTTGTACAGTTACTTAAATCTTGAGAGTACAAAAACCTTGCCTCTGCGATATATTCGATAGCTTTGGTTGTACAGTTACTTAAATCTTGAGAGTACAAAAACTCAGCAATTGCTTTGAATGACGCTGGCACAGTTGTACAGTTACTTAAATCTTGAGAGTACAAAAACAATATAAAAAATCAATGTTTTAACAGATTCGTTGTACAGTTACTTAAATCTTGAGAGTACAAAAACTACCCAGTTTCACTAGATGAGTCCGTATATGTTGTACAGTTACTTAAATCTTGAGAGTACAAAAACCTCAAATGATTTTTGAGATTTTCATACCCACATAGTGATTATAAAATCAATAACTGTTCTTGTCAATCCTTACTTTCTAAAAATTTCTGTAAAAGTTTTTCATCAGATTTTTGTAAATATCTTATACGGTAACTAAAATGAAACAACTGATTTAGGATATTCAATATTACTGAATCAACAAGTGAGAGACTAGGTTGTCTCAGCATTTTTGTCAATAAATAAGGTGTCACAGTTTCTAAAGACATCCTAAAGCCTTCTCTCGTCGGAAAATCATTACTTGGATAATATTTCATTACCCTTTCATACATAAACTCAACATCATACAAATGCTCCACCTGGTCAGATAAAATATTGACGAACCTACTATTTTCTTCATCAATTTTTAAATAGCCTTGGTCACTAGGAAACAAAATAAAGGTTAGATTTGGATACTTCTTGACCAGATGACAGATTTGCCTATAAAAAATAGTATAAGATTCTTCTGAGATAAAGCCATCAATATTTTTTAGCACAATGAGATACTTCTCTGTTGTTTGTAAAAGAAGATGGTCTAACATTTCTAAAAAGAGGGATAGTTTATCAATATTAGAAACCCATTCAAAAGATAGATTCTTGTTCTCAATGGTAAAAAATGGGCTAAAATTTTTTGTGAGTAGTTGGTCTAGTGTTAGAGGGAGATTCTCCAAATGGTATTCCACCTGTCCACAGTTTAAGTTTATATGCCGATTCATAGCTTCTTCAATAAGCTCTACTTGTTCATTAATTTTCTCCAAATGGCCTACAATATCAACTTGATTGACAATTTTACGAAGGTAACCGTGAGCAAGTGTTCCTTTCTTGTATTCCATCTGCTCCAGTAAATCCTTAAAACTTGAAATGTCGATATAGTGATAGCTACTTCGTTTCACTATTTCTCTGGCCTCATCAAGTATGGTAGGCTCCTCATAATCAAAAATACTTAAGTCCTCTCTCGAGTATTTTTTTCCACCAAAATACCAGCTCAAAATCTGCAAAATATAATATTTGAGTTCATTATTTTGACCAACAATTTGTGTGATTGCACCGATATTCAATTCAATACGATCTTTGTAAGGATGTCGTACAAAAAATTTCATATGGCCACCAACTTATTATCACTGACGATTTCCTCTTGCTTAGTTTTGCCACCTATAATTAATGTCATCTCTGAAAATTGCTTTTCAGTAACCGCCAAAAGTCTCACATTTCCAGCAGGCAGATTGCTCATCTTTAGCTTCTTATAAAATTTATTTGCAAAGCTTCTATTAGGACAAGTGCGATAATAGACCGAAAATTGTAACATTTCAAACCCATTTGAAATTAATTCTTTACGAAAATTACGATAAATTCTTTTTTCATCCTTGGATTCCATTGGTAAATCAAAAAAACATAATAATCTCAACGCTTCATACCTCATCTTATTTTCTCCACTCTAAACTTGATACCACTGGGCAGTGGAATTTACTGCTATCTTTTTCCGAAATATATTTGATAAAGCCTTTAACATACTTATCCATAGCAACTGTCACTGAACAGGTCTCTTTGCCATATTTGATTTTAGCATTGAGTAAATCTGTCAATCCCAACCTATACTCATACTTAAGGAATTCCTGATCTCGTAGATTATCATATACCCAAACATCTACAATCTGTCTAAATGGCTCCATCAAGTCGTCAACCAAATTAAACTGATTGTATTCATTTTTATGGAAGATTCCTAATAGGCCATTTAAACCATAACCCGCCACTATTCTAGCCATCTGAGCCCTCATGATAGCATAGCCATAGTTTAAACCAGCATTGATGACATCAGCTTCTTGCTGAGTTACTCTGACAAATTGTTTACCAAAGAGCTCATTAAAGTAGACCTTGGCAGCATGTCCCTCTCTATTCGTTCTATCACCAGGTTCTATCTGCTCTTTATAGTCTGAAAGTAATCTAATGTTGTCCAGACTTTTTTCAAACATGGCTAGGACATCCTCTTGGTTATTGATTTTATAATAAGTTACAATCTGCCATGCCTTGTCCTTTTGTTTCTGAGACCAATCCAGCTGTTCTTTCAAGCGCTTGTACGCTCTAAAGTGCCCATTTTGTGAGTGATAAATTCCTGTTGGTAAATGTTCATTATCACAAACGACCAAGGCAATATTATATTTACTTAAGGCACTTAATAGACGAAGGGTAACAACTGTATCCCCACCTTCTGCAACGATTATCGAAATATCACTTAGTGGCACCGTAAACTCTTGTCCCATCTTTTGCACTAATAAGTTATCAAGCTTTAAGCGCATCTTCTCGCTTTGACTGACATGTACAACTCTCCAAGTCATTTCTTCTCCTCTTTAAATAACGAAAACACCCTGCCATAAAATGACAGGGTGTTGATTTCGGCATGAAGCCTTATCTTTGTAGCTTCTGCAAGATTTAAGTAACTGTGTAAGGCGTCCCTTACACTATTATTATAGTATATGATAACTATAATTGCAACACTTTTTTAACAATTAATATTAAAAATCTAGCTTAGGCTTATCACCCTCATTTTTGATGATATGCTGATTTCCTAGAACATCCGTTCTTACTTTATAAATAGAAATATTTGATTTTCCTAGCCCTTTTATGCATTGACCTCCTTTGGCAACAGTCCCTAATGATTTAATCAGATATTCACTTCCTTCAAATTTCTGTCTATTATAAGGTTTTAATTCCACATAATGTTTAGAAGTATCATTTCGAGAAGTGAACCTCAATAGGATTTGCTCGCCATTTTCGGAATCCTTAAGCAGTAATAAATCGTTTTTATAAAGTGTAAACTTAAATTCAGAATTTTCATCTACACCCTCTCTAACCTTAATATTTTCATATTGTTCTTTTGAAATAGAGTACTTCCCAGTACCTTTCTCGAACTGCATATCAGAATATTTCAGTCCTAAAATTTCATATTTACCAGTATTTTTATTGAAATAGACATCTGTTCTCCAAGGTTTTAATGACTGTAAGACAACTTTATTGTTACTATCCTTCGGAGTAATATCAATATGATTGCCTAGCTTACTATCATAGTATTTAAGACTCTTGATTTCAGGACCATTGCCTTTTTTACTATATTTACGAATATAGCCATGTTCTTCTTTATATTTTAGGAAAGGATTACATGGTACCTCTTTCCCTTTTTCATTCATTTGCTTATTAGGATAGTTCTCTAAAATTGGCTCGATAACTTTCTCAAAGGTTTGTGGGTCGTGACGATACATGAGGAATTTTGACTTATCCTTCTTATAAATCTTCATAAAGGCATCATAACCATCCTGAGTATAAATATCTTTGATTTTCCCTAAGACATAAGTTTCATCCGCCTTATCTTTTCCTACTTTAGCCTGTCTTGTCGCATAAATAGTGGCATCTGATATTTTACGATTAAACTTAGAATCCACTTGATATGAGAATAAGATACTGTCTTCAAATTCTTTACTCTTCAATGTATCAACAAAATGTTGATAAGGGGCTTTGAACACAGATTCCTTGTACTCATCATCACTAATAAGTTCACCTGTTTCAATATCAAGGAGTTGATCTTCTGAATAACTTACAAAGGTATTCTTTTGTTTTTTCCACAAATTCAACTGACTTGAGGCGGCAATAATCAATGCATCGACAGCATGGTGATGATAAGTATCACGAGTCTTCTCAATTCCCCAATGGCGTCTCAATTGAGATGTAAATTGGCCACGAACCACGGAAACTTTTGTATCAATCTTGTGAGCTCTAAAGTGTTCTTGAAGGGCATTGAGGACAACTCTTGAAGCGTATCTTGTATCTACAAGATTTCGTTCAATAAATTTCTTTCGAACATCAAACTTTGAAATATCTTCTTCTGTGAGGAGGTATTCTTTTTTCTTGTTCGAAAGTGTTTTTGACTCACGTACAAAAGCTTTTAATTCACGGAAAGACCACGCATCATCCATACTATCTAAAGCCTGATAAGGTGTTCGTTGTCCTTTTTCTTGGTTAGCAGTTGCATAAACCAAAACCTTATTTGCAAGGCTATCATCGAATGTGATAGAAAGAGGTAAAATATGATCTACTTCAAACTGATTAGGATTATTTATCAAATCATGGATTGAGATTGTCTTACCAGTATAAAGGCAACGTTCTCCTTGCTGATGCCAAAGGCGGATTTTAGTCGCTAATTGCTTATGACCGTGGAAAACACTATGTGGTAATTCAGCCTTTCCATTATATTGGTTAGCAGCCTTAAGCATTGCTGCATCTTTTTCATCTTTGTTGGCTTTTTGAATCTTTTGAATAGCTTTCTTTTCATCATCTTCATTTGTTTCACGAGCCATTTCGATGACAATATTGTCAAAGTCTCCGTATTCTTTAATCGCCGCATTTACGATTTTTATAGCCTGGCGAATAGACTTAGCAACAACAGGATTATAGATTTCTTCAGTTAATAGTTTCTCATCTATATATTTTGTTTTATTTGAAGACGAGGTCGTTTTTTGTTTTCCAAGTCGTGTCAGGATAGTCATTTGCTCTTCTGACGTCTCATACAATTCTGGAATTAACTCCATCATCAGTTTGACAGAAAAATTATGCCATCCTTTTCCAAAAATGGAACTATTTGCTTTGCGGAATTGAACCAATTCGTCAACTTGCTTCTGGCTAAAGCTACCATCAGCAAATTCATGTTCTAAGGCTTCTTGAATACCTTCCCTCTCAGTGTTTAATGTTAAGACATAGGCTAATTTATCAAGCGTTTCTCTATCCATTTGCTCAATATCTAAGGTTTCAAGCGTTTTCATTTTTCGATAGGCTTCGAAAGTATGAATCTCAGCCTTACCTGATTTGTCGATACGGTATCCCTTGATATCTGCAACATCACAAGAAAGTAACTTAGCGATATATTTAAAAAGTTTCGCTGGCCCCATTGCCTTTTCATTTTTGACATAATTAATGATTTGATTCTTCTGTTCTTTGCTCAACTTTTTGGTTTCAGTAGGAACTGTTAGGTTGTTCAAATCATTTAGCAAATTGAATTCTTGAGCCATGTAGGAAGCTTTTGCTGCTCTAAACTCTTCTGGATAAAATGTACATTTCCCAATTAGAATTCCAAAAATATTGTCTAAAGTTTCTCCATTCGTTCTGTAACGACCATAATCAGTCCGTGACTTTTCATTTCCGGGTCCATGATAATATTTCCGTTTTCCAGTTAAAATTTCGAGATAACGATTAACAAATTCATCTGTAATCTGTGGATTAAATTCTTGTTGAGTTTGCAGTATCCTTAAGGCTTCTGAACGATAAGCTGATGTTGGAAAGACATTAATCAAGCGATGTTTTTTGCCATCTTTCTCAACAGTAAAATCACCACGTAATTGACCATATGTTTGGTAGCGTTCCAACTGTATCTGTCCCGGTGTCTTAGTTTCTAATTGTTTACTATTTTCCTTAACAATTTGTGCATAGTCTCCTACTGATGAATTTCCGTCATCACTAGCATCATCGAGGTAACTAATCCCACGGTGTTTCACCATATTTTTAAGAGCGATAAACAGTTCTTCATTAGACAATTCATCGGTCAAGCCCTTAACTCGTAATTGATATGGGTTAAGATTAATTGAAATCTTCGTAAAATCGGTGATTAATCCACTTTCCTCAAATAGACGATTTAAACGAACTATACGATGTTTTTTACGTCGTGTCAAGCGTCTTCCTTGACGATTCGTTCTACGTACTAGGTTATTTTCCGCTTGAGCTGCTGGGAAGATGCGTGAGTTTTTATGGATAATTTCTCCTGTCACTTTGTTAAGGATACCTACACCAACAGAACCTATACCGATATCAAGTCCTAAAACTAAGTCACTCATTTAATAATCCCCTTATGCTTTTTTCTAATATTATAAACTAGTATCTGAAAATTCGCAACTTTTTTGTAAACGCTATAATCTATGTTTTAAAAAATCAATTTAATATCATTTTTATCTAAACAACGTTATTCACTTCATTCCGAAACCTAGAAAAAATATAAGTAGTCCTCCCTCTAACGACTTTGCTCATGTAAAAAACCAAGTCAGCTTAGACTTGGTTTTGGATTTTATTTTTTAACAAATGATTTTAAACTACTAACTTGTTGGCAAGGAAATCGGAATATTAAGCTTCACCTTCATCTTACCGTTGGTAACTGTGGCTTGGTCAATCTCGTATCCTATTTCAGGAAGCTTGATCTGGATCTGGTTGTTAACCATGCGAACACCACTACTAGACTGGGCAATGCTCTTCTTGAGATAAGGCAGAACCAGTGATTTTGGAACTGGAAGACGACCCAAGTGGGCACCTACCAAATCTAGTAGGATGACTTCCTTGTTAGTGCTGACCGTAAAATCAAGGCTAAATGTTGATTCGATAGGGCCAAGAGATACGGGAACCTTAGCTGTTAGATAGGAATCATTCAACTCTACGGTACTGTTTTGCAAGGTCTCATCATTAGATTCAGCTATGCTTGCTTTTAGGACTTGACGAAACTGATTACTATCAAGATTAATCTCGGTTGAAAGGCCACCTGATGAGAGGGATGCCCCACCGATACCAGCCTGGGCTAAATCAACAAGAGATGTTTGTGTTGATACATTTTTTAATTGGTCTTGACTATCGATATTGTCCGGAATAAGTAGAGCCACCACTGCCAAAAAGAGCACAATGACGAGGATAAGGAGTCGCTTAAACCATTTCCACATAGGGATACCTCATTTCAATTTTTCACTTTTGACGTCTATTGTACTGTAATCAAGGGAAAAAAGCGAGTAAGAACTGGAAATTCTCTCATATTTTTTTAATCCAATAGGTAGGGTTCAAGAGATTCATAGACCTTTAAGTAGGCATTGGCATATAGGTGAACGCCGTCATAGTTATGCTCTGCTTTCTGCTCTTTTATATCGTCGAACAGCTCAGCATTACAATTAATGAAGTGGTAACCATAGGTTTTGGCGATTTCCTCAAGAGCCTGGTTGCAACGGTCAAGATTTTCAGGTGTCCGCAGTTTCATCCACTGAATTGAGGCCTTGGTCTGCCAAGGCAGATGAAGATTAGCTGGGTAAAAATCTCCATGAGAGAGGAGCCCGTGAAGAGTGTCTCCCCCTTGATAGCAACCTTATTTAGATACTGATAGTTTTTAAGTTTGATTTCTTTTAATTCATCCATGTTAACTTTCTTCTATATAATTTTATCTAAATGAGGGAGAAGGCAAAGAGCAACCCTACAACCGTATTGGCCAAGGCGTGGATAAAGACACTTGGAAGAATGGAGCCATCTGCTTTCTTCTCATTGATAGCACCCAAAACGTAAGCTATGAGACTGATAAAGACCAAGATGGCAAAAGCCCTAAGGTAGCCAGTTAGTTGGATAAACATAAGCGCATGGATGAGCCCAAATAAGAGAGACTGAACGAGATTAGCTCCTAGAAATCCCAGTTTTCCCTGCACCATTTTCAAAAGAAAACCTCTAAAGAAGATTTCTTCTGGCAAGGCAGTCCCTAAGATAGCGAAGGCTAGAATGGCAGGAAGTGCTCCAATTCCCTTCCCAGAAAAATCTGCTGTGGCCGTTTTGCTAGAGGCGAACTAACTAAAGACCACAATCGAGAAAATAAGAAAAAGTAGACTAATACCCAAAATGGTCAGTACTAATTGTCTCTTCTTCTGACTCTCAACTTTCTTCAACCCAATCCAGTCAAAGAAACCGACCTTTTTCCTGCTCCTAATTAACCAAGTGATAAAAGGAATGACAGAGACTATGAGCAGTTCCATAATACCGCTCATCAGTTTAGACATAAATAGGGTCATGAGTTTGTCCTCCATTTCTAATCAAAAGACAGCTTCGTTCTTTTGAAAACGATTACCTTTACACCTTGATTATACTACTTTTTAGGGGAAGAAAAAGCTCATTTTCACCAGTCTTGCCAGGTTTCTTTGGCACGAATCACCCGGTCTTGCTTATAGTCAATATGGTAAACACGCCAGCCACCAATCCAATCGTCGGCCAGCTTGTACTCAACACTTCCTTGAAGGTCATCGCCCTTGCCCAAGAGTTTCTCTACTTCTTCTCTCGTCATGCCCTCAAGCTGATACTGCCGATGAAAACTCCACATGAGTTTATGGCGCATGTAATCAGGTGTATGAGCCCATTTTTCAGGAGTAAATACCCTATCACGAGGGATGATAATAGCAAAATGAACCAGACAAATGATTTCAATGATTAAGCAAAAGCCTTTTAGTCTCTTACGTCTGGTTTCTGGGGTGAGGTAGGCAATAGGACTACCTGACTTTCTCTTGTTTCCAATAATCGTCCAAAATCACTGAGTGCTCTTTTGAAAAGCGAATACGGATATCTCTGGCAACTTGTTGGGATACACGTGCGACATTTGTCAATTCTAATCCTAGCTCAGGTGTGTCGTGTTCCAAACGATACTTGTCATCCTCGGATTCAACAAAGATAAAACTCGTTGACCCTTTTTCGCTATAAGTGAGATAGAGACTATCGTAGGATACTGGAAGTTGTACCAAGGCATCCCAGATGTCACTGTCACTTGGGTTTGTAATCGTCGCTTAGTCTACCTGATCCGCTGTCGATATACGTATGACAAAGCCTTCTGCTACTTTCTTTTTAGGTGCAAGCCACTTAAACAAACTCATCGTTTTCCTCCTTTAGATGATGATTCCTTTTTGCTTGAGATTGTCCAGACATTCCTGTAAATAGGTGGCATCATGCTCTGGATAAATAATGGCTGGTAGTTTCTCCACTTCAAGCTTGTCGTAGGCTGGCATTTGCTTGCCTCGATACTCCTTGTCTAGCCACTCAGGGCTAACACGATAGCCACGTTTCGTCATTTCTTGCATAATAAGCTCATGGTATTTAAACAGGCGATATGGAGAATAATCAAAAACATAGTTAACCGTCGCATGTTTTCGTTGCCATCCCTTGCCACGAAGGGCACAACATTCTCGGTGCTGCCCTAATAATTGCTGACGAGGTAGTTTTGCAATCAACTCTTGATGCCACAGTCTCATTTTGAACCCCCATTAATTAAGGTTGACTCCTCCAGATAGCGATTAGGATACGTGATGAGGAGCTCTTTGACGGATTCCACCAAACGGGTCTGAGGAATTTGGCCTGTCGCATAGCTATCCAATTGGGCCATGAACATTTCCTTCTCGTTAGCAGTCGCCTTTTTCTTAAAATACCCCCAAATATGTTGGAAGGTATTGACGACCTGACCAGGATTTTCAGGAAGGGCTAGGGCTTGATCAATGTAGGCTTGAACCTGATCCAAACGAACCTTATCATTCTTGAGATAGTTACGGATTTCTAAGTAAATCTTGTTTGAATGGCTGAGTACCAGGTACTTATTGGCTGCCCAAAGTCGCTCGCACTGGTGACGTGGATTAGTTGTTGTCATTAGGGACCTTCCTTCTTGCTTTTTTTATCAGTATAGCATAGTTTAAATAGAGATAACAGATTATGCCTTTGAGAATCCGACGATTAATTTTCAAATATTTTCAGAAAAGAGGTTTCGCTTGCCCTCTATGTAAGCGTTTTCCATATTTAAGGCATCAAAGAAAGGAGATGAGCCTATGACATTGTCCAAAAAAACTCACACTTTCTCTTGCCTCTGTGGCAGTTCTTGGTCTATTAGCAGCCTGCTCAAACCAAAAAGCTCAAACACCTGAAAGCTCTGCTAGCACCCAACAAAGTTCAAGTAAGGTTTTATCTTCACAAAGTTCTGAAGCCTCTAAACAGACTGAAGGACTAGACGGCACCTATAAAGGAACTGATGAAAATGATCGCATTACTCTTACCATCTCTGGAAATACTGGAACTTGAGAAGAGGATGAGGCAGATGGAGAGAAGGAAAGCAAGCCTGTAACTGTTAACTCTGACAATCAAAGTCTGACAATGGGTGACGACACCAAATACTATAAACTCGACGGTAATCAGTTGACTATCGAAGATGGTGACCATAATCCAAATGATATGGTTGTCTTGACGAAATAAGATGAAAAACCTTAGCCAAACCACTCTATGGAATTTAGCTAAGGTTTTTTATGTTATACTATAGGTAGAAAGAAAACGGATACAAAGAGGAGGTTGACGATGACTCAAAGAAGATTATGGGTGATGCTATTTGTTATGTCGATTATTGTAACTCTTATTGGTTTGGGATTTTCTGTCTATAACTACTATGTCTTCGATAAACCTTTTATGACTACCACTACCAAAGGTTTATTAGCTTCATTTTTCCTGTGTGCGACAATGGTCGTCATCAGCCTATCCAAATCAAATAAGAAGTAAAGATAAGAAAGAGGTATAAGTTTGTAGACTTATACCTCTTTTGATACAACATTATTTAATCTTGTGTTTGTTCATCTTTTCTTCAAAGATGGCTGTCATAATCTTACGTAACTCTTGACTGACGTTAAGTCAAGTTTTTAGAGTAACAAACGTAGAATTTTAATCTATTTATTTTAAGCACTTACCTTTTCAAATTGATTAGGTGTAAGATACCCTGAACTTTGATGGATTCGTTTTGAATTATAAAAGGCTTCGATGTACCAGAAAATACTCTGATAGGCTTCTTCAAAGTTCTTATATTTAAATTGATACACCCACTCTCTTTTTAAATGTCCATGCCAAAATTCAAGACTGGCATTATGATAAGGGTGTCCCCTTCGACTGAAAGAGTGAGTCATCCCATAATACTTAAGCAACTCTTCATACTCTAGACTCGTATACTGGCTTCCTTGGTCAGAATGAAGAATAACAGCTTCTGGATAGTCTTGTGATTTAATGGCCTTATTTAAAGTTCTTTGCACTAATTCTACAGTCATTCGCTTGCCCAAATCCCAAGCAATGACTTTTTTAGTATAACGATCCATAATGGTTGAGAGATAAGCCCATCCTTGTTGAGTAGGAATATAAGTAATGTCGGTTGACCAAACCTTATTTTTCTTTGTAGGTTCAGTCTGTATGAGATTTTTTCGATTGATGTGATCACTTAGTGAGTATCCAGGCTTAAATTTCTTAATGACTACAGACTTGAGTTGAAGTTGCTTCATTAGCTTCTGTACGAGTTTTAACCCGACTTTTTCCCCTTGTTTAAGTAGAGGATGATGAATTTTAGGAGCACCATAGATTCCTCGGTTAGCATTGAAGAGTTGAGAAATTTTGAGTGACAGGTATTGTCTCCTTAATTGAGTTTTAGATGGATGTCGGTTAATCCGTTCATAATAACTTGATTCAGGAACATCAAGGAGTTGACAGCTTAGTCTGACATTGAGTGCTAAAGTTTGTATGGTTTGAGCCATATCCGCAGCACTCACTTCTTTTTCTCGGCGAATATGGTCAATACTTTTTTTAAGATGTCTCGTTCTTCCTTAACTTTAGCCAGTTGTCTTTTTAATTCTAGAAAATCAGCTTTAGAGACGGAGCTTTCATTAGATTTAGAGCAGAGGTCTATCCATTTATAAATTGTTGCAGGGGCCACGTCGTATTCTTTAGACAGCTGGGTGACGGATTGACCAGAATGATAGAAGGCGATAAGGGTTTCTTTAAATTCTTTTGAATAGCGTTTTTTCATGTTTTTGTCCTTTGTCTAAATTATACAATAGTGACTCTAAGATTTAAGGATAACATCAAACCTACAGATAACGAAATACTTCAATTAACAGACTACCTTTTTAAAGTTGACCAATGGGGGTATTATGAAATTATCTTACTAGGAAATTGTGCAAGAACTATTGAATACAATTCATTTTTTCTATTAACAAAAGAAATGGTGAAGAACCATATCTAGGTAGTGTAAAATAAGTTGTGTAAACACAAAAAGGAATAAATCCGTTATAGTAGAGTTGCAAAACATTACTAGAAAGAGATTTATTCCTATGACTCAGTTACCACAGAACTACTTAACTTCCTAGCCCAAAAGCAAGATATTGATGAATTTTTCCGTACTTCTCTTGAAACAGCAATGAATGATCTGCTTCAAGCAGAGTTATCAGCCTTTTTAGGGTATGAACCTTACGATAAATTAGGCTATAATTCTGGGAATAGTCGTAACGGAAGCTATGCACGGAAAATTAGGCTATAATTCTGGGAATAGTC
The DNA here is from genome assembly GCF_010120595.1 of Streptococcus thermophilus. NCBI lineage: Bacteria > Bacillati > Bacillota > Bacilli > Lactobacillales > Streptococcaceae > Streptococcus > Streptococcus thermophilus. The sequence continues at coordinate 1,153,995 of NZ_CP038020.1, read as the reverse complement.
GTAACGGAAGCTATGCACGGAAATTCGAAACCAAATATGGGACTGTTCAGTTGAGTATTCCTAGAGATCGTAATGGGAACTTTAGTCCAGCTTTGCTTCCCGCTTATGGACGTCGAGATGACCACTTGGAAGAGATGGTTATCAAACTCTATCAAACCGGTGTAACGACTCGAGAAATTAGTGATATCATCGAGCGAATGTATGGTCATCACTATAGTCCTGCCACAATTTCTAATATCTCAAAAGCAACTCAGGAGAATGTCGCTACTTTTCATGAGCGAAGCTTAGAAGCCAATTACTCTGTTTTATTTCTTGACGGAACCTATCTCCCCTTAAGACTTGGAACCGTTAGTAAAGAATGTATTCATATCGCACTTGGCATTACACCAGAAGGACAGAAGGCTGTTCTTAGATATGAAATCGCCCCAAATGAAAACAATGCTTCTTGGTCCACCCTGTTAGACAAGCTTCAAAACCAAGGAATCCAACAGGTTTCTCTTGTAGTGACCGATGGCTTCAAGGGGCTTGAAGAGATTATCAATCAGGCTTACCCATTAGCTAAACAACAACGTTGCTTAATTCATATTAGTCGAAATCTAGCTAGTAAAGTGAAACGAGCAGATAGAGCGGTTATTCTGGAGCAATTTAAAACGATTTATCGTGCTGAAAATTTAGAAATGGCAGTGCAAGCTTTAGAGAACTTTATCGCCGAATGGAAACCAAAGTATAGGAAAGTCATGGAAAGTCTGGAGAATACGGATAATCTTTTAACTTTTTATCAGTTTCCCTACCAGATTTGGCATAGTATTTATTCGACAAACCTCATTGAGTCTCTTAACAAAGAAATCAAACGTCAAACGAAAAAGAAGGTCCTTTTTCCTAACGAGGAGGCTCTGGAACGTTATTTAGTTACCCTGTTTGAAGATTATAATTTCAAGCAAAATCAACGCATCCATAAAGGGTTTGGCCATTGTGCTGACACACTTGAAAGCTTATTTGATTAACATTCTTCAACTCTACTTGAGTGTTTACACATAATTATTGACAGTATCCAGTTTTTTAATCACTGAAATAAAAAAACTATTAACTAATAAATTCAATTTCTACGAAGAAACCGTATTTCTTTATGCTACTGGATATTTTGAATTTAAGAAAGGTTCAAATAATGATATGACCAAAATGAAACAGGCTATACAAGTTTTCGAACTTTTAGGAGAAAATGAGTTAAAAGAGCAATACACCGAACATTACTCTAAAATTGTTAATTAGATTTTAAAACGATAATCGAAAAAAGAAAGGATCAGTACCAATGTTGTCCTTTCTTTTTTGATATTTATAATGATGAATATCTATTTTTTAAGGTTACTAAAGCCAATTCCTATAAAATTGAAATCCTCAATTAGCTCATTCTTAGCTACAGCATCTCACCGTGAATGAAATATTCGAGACGTTTAGCTGCGTTTTACCAATAAACTCACACTAAGCGGTTCGGACTTACCGTATCATCTCGTCGGTGTACCTCCTCATTCTACGAGTCCTATACCCCAGGGCACCTTCTCGACCTTCGGTCTCACCTTGTCGCATGGGCGGAACATCTGCTTCTACTTCGCTGAGGTCTCAGCTCGTAAAAGCAGTGAGACTGCCTCCACATGTGATGCTAGAAAATATCTATATTATAGACCAAAACTTTTGTTCTTTTCTCAATTAGATAATTTTTTAGTTCAGTACAATTTTGGTAAGGTACGTTTTATTAATTTATCGAACAAATTGATACATCTCCAAGTCCAAAAGAGAAATTGTCAAAGATATCCTGATAGTCGAATGGAATTAGTTGCCCTGTCTGGCTCATAAGAGCAAAGTCAACGCCTAATTCACGAATGAGACAGGGACACAGTGTAAATCCATTTTTCTCAATAATAAGAGCCAAGTCCAAAGAAGGGAATTCGCTCCTCCTTTGGAAAGGACTGCTTATACAAGTCGCTGATGATTCCCCAGTGTTTAAAAGGATTAAATTTAATTTGTTTTAAGGTCATAAATTTCTCCTTAATTCCACCATCTGGCAAAATAGAAGCCTTTTTAAATATAACTCACGCCACGCCTTCGCAACATTCTTTAGTTTAACAATTGAATCTCTTCTTTGACATATCCTTCTACATCTTCAATCTCTACAAATAGTGGGTCTAAGTGGCATAAGAATTTCCAATCTTCGGTACCTTTTTTTCTATAGAGAATCGCTTCGCCGTCTTCACTTCCGAAAAAGCTTCTGTCGGCCTCATATCCACAGCGTTCTAGAAAGTCTTTTGCCTTGCGATAGTTCGCTTCTCTTGCTTCGACATAGGCTTTCACTTCATCGTTGTTAACGACATACGCGTCGATTTTTGAATATCCTTCAATCACTTTATCGTTTTTAACGGATAGATTCGAAATTTCTTTCCAAATAATATCCACATTTTCTTCAGAATTAAACGAAAATCTAGATAGAGGGACAATATTTCCGTTAAAGACAATTTCCATATAATCCGGCAAGTATTTTGGGTTCACAAACTCCACCCCAAACCCATCTTCTGTTTCTAAAGTATACCCCGGGATTTGAGCTACAAACGCTCTCCCCTCTTCTAAAGAATCAAACGCGACTAAATCCTTTTGATAATCACCTTGATACAATTCCAATATAACCATCGATAACCCTCCATTTAACCTTTACGACGCTACGCAAATTTATTTTTCAAATCTTACAAGCAGTGATACTACATCAACATGAAACGAGTGAACCTATCTGTATGTAGAAACAGGTCTATAGAGCTTTTAACGATCGCATAAGGTTATCATTTAAAGGTATGACCTCAACAAACTAAGATTTACTTAATTGAAATCCACTCTGCCTTTGAGAGACAGGCGATGTGTTCTGTGCTAAAAACACCTTCCAATGCACATGGAACCTTCTCTTTTATATGATGATAACGGAACCCACATTTTTCCTGAACTCTCTTTGACTTTGTATTGCCGTCAAAATAACCGAACCACATTTTCTCCAAATTCAAGTCATCAAATCCATGTCTCATTATCTCACGAACTGCTTCTGGTATAAGCCCCTGACCCCAATACAGAACTCCTATCCAGTAACCAACCTCCGCCTCAGCATCAGGAATACCTATATCACTTGCAGAGCCAATCATCAAACCTATGCTACCCACTGGCTGCATTGTTTCTTTTAAAACTATAGCGTATGTCTCAGGTGCGGAAAAATAACTTTTTATAATTTCCCTACTGTTTTCAACACTAGTATGTACTGGCCAACCTGCAATCGGACCAACCTCTGAACCTCTGGATTACTGGCATATTGGAATAAATCATTGGCATCTCTTTCTTCCCATGGGCGAAGAATCAACCTTTCCGTTTCTAAAATCGTTTTTTCTCCTTAAATTCCACTCTGATCATTTCTTTGGTTTAGGTGCAGGTAATTCATCATACATTGCATTGAATAAGCCAGTTAAATAATTTTTGTTGTCAACATCATCTACCAACAGCATTTCATTTGCTCCATCATATGGTGACTCGTACTTTGCATTTGGCATATATGCTATTGCAGATTTAAAAGGCTTCACTAAAAATCTATCATCATAAATTCACAATAATGAAATCTAAATATTCTTTGCTTGAAGCCATAATCTACACCTCCAAAATTTGCATTGGTCACAGGATTTTTAATACTTATATTAGTTCAATATGGTGGGCCTTCCGTTTCTACTATGCTACTTCGTAGCTCGTACAAGCAGTGTTACGCATTCAACATGATGCGTCCGTGGGACTCAAAAGGTTCGGAGAACCTTTTGAGGATTAGCTACGTTTCACTAAAAACTCACACACTCGGCGGTTCGCTATTACCGTATCGTTTCGTCGTAAACTCCTTACTCTACGACAGCTATCGCATGGGCGGAGCATCTACTTCTACTTCGCTGAAGTCTCAGCTCGTACAAGTAGTGATACCGCCTCAACATGATGCGTTTGCGGAAATAAATCAACCGGCTGGACTTTCTTCAATTCATAGCCCAAGTCTTGATAAAGTTTGATATCACGCGCCATGGTTGCTGGGTTACATGAGACATAGGTAATCTTCTCAGGTTGCATGGCGACGCTGGCTTTGATGAAGCTTTCAGTCAAGCCCTTACGTGGTGGATCCACAATGATGACGTCTGGTTTGATGCCATCCTTGCTCCACTTGGCCATGGCATTTTCAGCTGAGTCAGCCACATAGTGGGCATTTGTAATGCCGTTGCGTTCTGCATTTTTCTTGGAATCTTCGACGGCTGTTTCGATGACTTCAACGCCGTAGACTTCCTTGACCTGTTTTGCAAATGACAAACCGATTGTCCCGATTCCTGAATAGGCATCAATAACAATGCTGTCGCTGTTTAGATCTGAGAAGTCAATAGCTGTTTGATAGAGTTTTTCAGCCATCTCAGTGTTAACCTGATAGAAAGACTGGGCAGAGATCTCATAGTCATTGCCCAACATACTGTCTGTGATGGTGTCTTGGCCATAAAGGGTGCGGAACTCCTTACCAAAGATGGCGTTAGTGTTCTTATCGTTGATGTTTTGAATGATTGAAACAATACTTGGAAAGGCTTCCGTAATCTTAGTAATGACTTGGCCAATACGGAAAACTTTTGGTTTGGTCGTTACAAAGACCAACATCATCTGACCTGAATAATGACCACGACGAACTACCAAATGACGAATCAAACCTGTCTGCTCCTTCTCATCATAAGGTTTGAGGTCATAACGACGGAGAAGGTCACGGACAAAGACAATGAGTTTATCAATTTCCTTGTCTTGAATGAGGAAATCTTCAATTGGAATCAAGTCGTGCGAATTCTTGCGGTAGAAACCTGTTTCAAGCTGACCTTTAACACGGCGAACGGGCACCTGCGCCTTATTACGGTAGGCGTAAGGTGTTTCCATACCTAGTGTTTCAGCAACTTCTACGTCCGAGATACCGGCTGTCTTATAGAGGTTATCGACGACTTGTTTACGCTTGAACTTAAGCTGCTCAGTGTAAGTCATATGCCCAAAATCAGCAATCCCTGAACGAAGATAAGTAGCATTAATATCCTGATTACGACTTGGTGAAAGGGTCACATACTCCTCAACCTTACCAAAGCCGATATTCTTCTTAAGCTTAAGCACACGCATTCTGATGACTTCACCCGGTAGGGCATTATCCACGAAAAAGACAAAGCCGTCGACCTTGGCTACGCCTGATCCTTCATGTGTCAAATCGACAATTTCAACTTCTACAATATCGTTTTTATTTAACATAATTCAACTTTCTTTACTTTTAGGGGGCCTAAATATACCTTCAAAGGCCTTTTACTACCCTCCATTATAGCACATATAAATCAAATTTATGACTAGCCATAAATAATATAAATTTTACAGAAAAGTCATACCGTGCTATCATAGGTCCATGACAAAAAATTAAACGACTCAGCAACTTGCTAGATGTCGTTTCTATCTAAAGGAGAATAGAAATCATGCCAGATATTACCATTCATACAATCGAAACTGCACCAGAAGAAGTTAAAGACGTCCTTCAAACAGTCAAAGATGCCAATGGGGGATTCATTCCAAACTTGATTGGTCTCCTTGCTAATGCGCCAACTGCGCTTGAAGCTTACCGTACTGTCGGTGAAATCAACCGTCGCAATTCATTGACACCAACTGAACGTGAGGTTGTTCAAATTACAGCTGCTGTTACTAACGGATGTGCCTTCTGTGTGGCAGGTCACACAGCCTTTTCAATCAAGCAAATCCAAATGGCACCTCAACTTTTGGAAGCCCTTCGTAACCGTACACCAATCGAAGACGATCCAAAACTTGATACCCTTGCTAAATTCACTATTGCCGTAATCAATACTAAAGGTGCTGTTGGTGACGAAGCCTACAATGACTTCTTGGAAGCTGGCTACACTGCTCAAAATGCCCTTGACGTTATCTTGGGTGTCAGCCTTGCTAGCTTGTGTAACTACGCTAACAATCTCGCACAAACACTGATTAACCCTGAACTTCAAGAATTCGCTTAATTCAAAACCAAACGATAAACTAGAGGAGGATCTAAGCCTATGTCACGTTTTTCAAAAGAATTCCTTACTTGGTTGGACACCAACGCTGACCATATTGACCAAGAGTCTGGACCAATTGCGGACCAACTTCTTGAAAAAATTGCTGAAAACGACGTCTTTAAGATCGGCGTACCTGCTGAGTTTAATGGCCTAGGTGGTGGTCCTACTCACGTTGTTGATGTGCTTAATGAATTGGCACAACACTCTTTGACAGCTTCCTTTATTTCTTGGGGACACCGTACTTTCATCGAGTATATCTTAGCTAGCGACAATGCTTACCCTCGTGAAACATGGTTGAAAGAATTATATACCGGTGAGCGTGCTGGTGGTACCGGTTTGTCTAACGCCGTCAAATTCTTATCTGATATTGAAGAATTGAATGTTACTATCAGCCAAGAAGGTGATGGCTACTATCTCTATGGTCGTTTGCCTTGGGTAACTAACCTTCGTTCTGATAAATTCGCTGCTCTCTTTGCTGCTGACTTTAAAGACGGTAGCCAACCTTGGATTATCACCATTCCATCTGAAGCTGAAGGCCTCAGCCGTTCTGAAGATTTGGAATTTGTTTCCCTTCAAGGTGCTAACACTGCCTCTCTTACTTTTGATCACGTTAAGTTAGATCCTAATTGGGTCCTTTCAAAAGAAGGTGCAGACTATATTGCCAAAACACGTCCGAACTTCCTTGGTTTCCAATTTGGTCTTGCCTTTGGTTTGGCACAACGTTCTCTTGATGAGGTTGAAGCTAGTCTAAACAGTAACCGTAGCGTTCTTCGTGAGGAATTTGAAGCAACACGTGGAAATCTTCTTGCTATTCAAGACCAACTCTTTGCGGGTCTTAATGATGCTAATTATTTCATTGAAAAACCACGTGAACTTTTCCAATTGCGTATCGATATTGTCGACGTCGTAGCCAACAGCCTGCTCCTCGAACTTCAGGCTAGTGGTGGTCGTGGCTATTTGAAAGAATCAGAGTCAAGCTTTATCCGTCGTTGGAATGAAGGCGTCTTCCTTCCAATTGTATCTCCGAGTGCGGTACAGCTTCGTCACATTCTTGCAGCTAGCTAGACAGGCCGGTAGAACAATGAAGGTATTTTTTAAGAAAATTCCCTTGGTCCTATCTAGTCTAGTTCTTGCCCTCTTTAGTTTATCCAATCAAATAAACCACTATGCCCTGATTGCTCAGGGCATTTGGTTTCTGGCAAGTATAGGTTTTATGCTTATACTAGGACGCTTGATTCTTGGCTTTGAAAAAGTAAGGGAAGATTTGCACAATCCAGTCATTGCTTCGGCCTTTGCTAGCTACTTTATGGCTGCCTTTCTCTTTGCCAGCCGCCTTCCACTAGCTCAAATAGGCTTAAGTGTGACTTGGGTTGGGCTCCTTGGACTTTATATTGCCTATATTATTTTTTTCAGTCTGCGTTTTATGCACCCACTATCTTTGAACCAAGTCTTTCCAAGCTGGTTCGTGATCTACGTTGGACCTGCTATCAGTCTTGTGACAGTACCAGCTAGTGTTCCAACTAGCATCAAGGGACTTATTCTGGGACTAACGGGACTGGCGACACTAGCCCTCTTTCCACTTGTTTTGTGGAGAATGAGACAGATAGCCATCCCTCACCTCTATCGACCTATACTTGCCATTTTAGCAGCACCTCTGGCCCTTCTCATTACCAGCTCAATCAAGAGTAATCAAAGACCTGCAACTATTATTTTACTTGCCCTACTCTTATTCTCGCAAGCATTCTTTTTCTATGCTCTTAATCTCTTCGTAAGACTGGTTAAAAAAGGCTTTATGCCACTTTTTGCAGCTTTCAGCTTTCCCTTGGTCAATAGTGTCAATGCTTTTAGGGCAGCCACTACTAGTCTTGGACTAGTCAATCCAGCTACCCAATTGGTTTATAAGGTAGAGTTCGTCTTCGTTCTTGTCATCATGACCTATTTGCTCTATCATTTTCTAAAACTCTTATACAAGGCGCTTATACAAGCTCTTAATACCAAAAAACAAGCAGGTTCGGTGTGAACCTGCTTTGTTTTCTTATCTAAATCCTAGTTCTTTTAATTTTGACTGATAGTTATCAAAATCAATTTCAATCCCTTGACCACCATATAAATCATAGCTGTCAATCCAATCACCATCTGAAGGAATGGTTTGAGAATTGATCCCATGTTTAAAACTACCAGCATTTGAAAGACCCAAATCCAACATTTCCGTCATGCTCATATTGGTTGAAGTCAGTGAGTATACTTTTCCTAAAGCCTCAGGACCCTTGAAAAGACTAATAGGATTTTTAACTTGCTTCATAATAGCTTGCATCACTTGTTGTTGACGCTTGGTACGCCCATAATCCCCTTCATCGTCCTTACGGAAACGAGCGTAATTAAGAAGAGTTCGTCCATCCATCTGTTGCTTACCGACTTTAATGGTTTGATTCGGAACATTCCCATCCTTGTCCATCCTCAAATCATCTGGAACTTGGACCGAAGATACTTTTTTACCATCAATAGTGGAGAATTTGGCATTGATTTTCACGCCATCTGGGAACAGGGTATCAATACCTGTCGCAAAGGTCTCAAAGTCGACCATGGCATAGTACTTGATATCAATGTCAAAATTTCGTTTGAGCGTCTGTCGCATAAGCTCTGCTCCTTGATGATTGTTTTGCTCACCAATATTGAAGGCAGTATTGAGTTTCAGATCCTGAGAATAGTCTGTCTCTGAAGCGCCCTTAATATTAACCAAGGTGTCACGCATAAAGCTTACCATCTTGATTTTGCCTTCCTTATTGCCCACATTGACAACTATAATAGAGTCTGTTCTGGCATCGGTAGATTTTTGGCTGACTCGTTGGTCAGAACCCAAAATAAGGATATTCACCCCATCCTTAGTGTCTTTACCGTTAAAGGTTTCGACTAAGGCCGGTCGATAGGCTTTACCATTGTTACCAGCAGCAGAAAGGTCAGTTCCTTTGTAAAATTGATAGGCCATTGCTAGCACTAAGAACACAATCCCAAGACTCAAGCATCTGAATACCAGTTTAACAACCTTCTTGAGTTTTCTTTTTTTCTTATGTCGCGTTTTCTTTGTTGAATGCGGATTGGACTTTGGTTCCGATATTACTGAAGGGGGCACTCGTCTTTGAACCTTTTTTCGCTTAGGTTTTAGTTGAGGCGCTTCCTCTCGATAGACAGGCAGACCTTCCTCTGTTAGCTGGTTGACATCCTCATAATCAGGCTCCTGATAATAATTTGAACGATTATCATAAGGTTGGCGCCATGCTTCTTGATAGTCAGCTCTTTGACCTTGATACCTCTCGTAGGAACGTTCAGCTTCATAGGCATCCAACTTTCCTTGTAGATAATTGAATTCCGAAGCCTGCTGTCCATTAAGGCGGGCAAGATTTTTTAAAAGATAGCTGTAACGTAACCGTTCATAATACGTAAATGGCACATCGTTAGATTTGGTCATAAGATTTCCCTTTAAATTTGATAGACTTGGTAAGCTCCCAAGATTTTATATCCAATTCCAACTGCAGTTAGCTCTTCAAGAGCGAAATGAGCCAACTTTTTCTTTGTATAATCACAATCAATAATGAAGAAGTACTCGCCAAGTACCGTCTTTAAAGGACGGCTTTCAATCTTGGTCAAGTCAATGCCTCGCCAGGCAAAGGTCGATAAAGCCTTGTAAAGTGCACCTGGCATATTGTCAGGTAGAGTTAAGGCAAGCGTTAATTTACAATTAATCTGATTGAGCGGAATTTCAGGAACAGTGCTCCCTAATAACCAGAAACGGGTATAATTCTTCTCAATTTCCTGAATATCCTTAGCTAAAATTTCGAGACCGTATTCCTTGGCAGCTGCATGCGGAGCGATTGCAGCATAAGGCTGGTCAGGATTATCTGCGACATAGCGAGCCGCAAAGGCTGTACTGGCTGTTGTCTCAATTTTAGCATGTGGAAAATGATCTTTAATATACTTTTTCCCTTGAGCAATCGCTTGTGGATGTGAGAAAATTTTTTCAATCTTTGCATGGTGTTTGCTAGCCATTAACTGTTGCTTGATGGGTTGAACAATCTCGGCCACAGCACGAATGTCTGCCTGGTGGAAGAGATAGTCTAAACTCTCATGAACGGATCCCTCAATGGAATTTTCCACAGGAATAACTGCGTAATCCACACGTCCCTCTTCATATGACTTGATAACTTCAGTAATGGTACCTAGAGAAACCAAGCTTGCCTCAGGAAATGCCTTTAAGGCTGCATTGTGCGTAAACGACCCACTGGGGCCCAAATAACCTACATCCATTTGATAAACCTTGCTACTTCTTCTGGCGTCCGATTATCAACAGTGACAACCAGATCTGCCAAACCTTTATAGAGGGCCATTCGACCATCATAAATGGCCTTGAATTCCTCTTTAGAATGATTGAGAAAGAGGGGGCGTTGATTTTTGATATCCTTTTTAATACGATTATAGACCACATCAAAAGAAGAGTGAAGCCATACGTTATGCTTACGATTTTTCTTCAAAAGTTTACGATTGCACTCCGTCACAACGACACCACCACCAGTAGAGATGATAACATCATCTCCCTCTTGAAGGAGTTCTTCCAGAGTCTCAGACTCAATCTGACGAAAACTTGCTTCGCCTTCTTTGGCAAAGAAATCAGTAATGGACATTCCAATTTTATCTTCGATGACCTGATCCATATCTACGAAACGACCATTCAGGTATGGGGCGACGGAACTCTTACCAACTCCCATAAAGCCCAATAAAACCTTAGCCATGCAGTAATCCTTCCAAATCACTAAAGAAGCTTGGGTAGCTCGTATTGATAGCTTCCGCACGTTGCAAGTCAACTTCGCCATCTTGAACCAAGAGGGCAGCAATGGCTGTCATCATACCAATCCTGTGGTCACCAAAGGTATTGACCTCTGCCCCGTGAAGAGGCGTCTTCCCAGTGATAATCATACCATCCTCAGTTGGAACAATATCAGCACCCATAGCATTCAAGGCATCTGCTACCACCTGAATACGATCAGTCTCTTTGACCTTGAGCTCTTCAGCATCACGAATCACCGTCTTACCTTGAGCTTGTGTCGCCAAGAGTGTGATAATCGGAAGTTCATCAATCAAACGTGGAATGATGTCACCGCCAATTTCGGTTCCTTTAAGTTCTGAAGTTTCAACCGTAATGGTCGCAGATTTAGCAACTTGGTCAATATCTGAAAGTTTTATCTTACCACCCATATCCTTGATAACATCAATGATTCCGGTACGTGTCTCATTAATACCAACATTTTTCAAGATAATCTTAGAGTTTGGCACCACGAGTCCTGCTACCAACCAAAAAGCGGCCGAAGAAATATCCCCTGGAACCACAACTTCTTGGGCAGTAAAGATCTGTCCACCAGAAATACGAATTTCCTTGCCTTCTACTTGAAGCTGACCACCAAACTGCTGAATCATATCTTCCGTATGATTACGTGTTTTTTCCTTTTCAATGATGACAGACTCACCATCAGCTTGAAGGGCCGCAAAAATAAGGGCAGACTTAACCTGAGCAGAGGCCACTGGCAATTCGTAATAAATAGGTTTAAGGGACTTGCTGCCGTGCATTTTCAATGGTGGCAAATCACGGTCAGTTTGTCCTGACACCTCTACCCCCATCTGACGTAAAGGAATAGTGACACGGTCCATAGGGCGTTTTGAAAGGGAGTCATCCCCAAACATTTCCACATCAAAATCTTGACCGGCAAGTACACCTGAAATCAAACGAATCGATGTTCCAGAGTTGCCCATATCCAGCTTGTTTTGAGGAGCCTTGAGACCGTCAAAACCAACACCGTGAATACGTACCACATCACCATCATCTTCAATAGTCACACCTAAATCACGAAAGACCTGCATAGTTGAGAGGACGTCTTCACCTCGTAAAATATCACGAACAGTTGTCACGCCTTTGGCAAGACTACCGAACATAATCGAACGGTGACTGATGGACTTGTCACCAGGGATACGCAAGCTGCCACGAAGACCTTGAGCCTTGGTTTCTAGTTTCATAGGTTACTCCTAAAAATTTTATTGTTATCCTCATTATACCATATTTGAAAGCCCAACCATATACTGAATTGTCAAAATATTCACTCGATTGTATTGCCATACTTTTCTTTCAAAAAGGCAACTGCCTCTTGAACACGGTTCCGAATTAAGTCAGCAGAGCCCTGCAAAAGATGTTTTTCCTCAGCCGACAAAGTCAAGTGGACAGGAGCTTCCACACCTTGACGTCCTAAAATAACTGGATAGCCAAGATAAGTCTGATAGATTTCTTGATAGCTAGATACTGTCACCTCTTCTTGAGCGTCAGAGAGGATAATTGCCACCAAACGAAGGGCAGCACTGGCAATACCGTATGAAGTATAGCCCTTACCATAAAAAACCTTGTGCCCCCCCTTCATGGAAGCCATAAAGAGATTTTGACGCTCCTCTTCACTCGTTAAAGCTGTAATATCTTGACCTTTCACCTTAACCTGACTCCATGCTGTAAATTGAGAGTTGCCATGTTCCCCAAGATTGTAGCCTGATACTGATTTGGGATTAACTTCCAGAACCTCTCCCACTGCTGTCTTCATTCTAGCCGTATCAAGTAAAGTCCCTGTCCCAATCACGCGTTCCTTTGGCCAACCTGTGAATTCTTGATAGAGAGCTGTCACCGCATCTACAGGATTTGAGATGACCAAGAGTATACCTTTAAAATCCAACTGTTTTAACTCCTGAGCAACCTGATAAACAGCCTCTCGGGTAAATGGGAATTCAGCAAAACGGTCCTCACCAGCATTGTGCTGTAGCTGAATATTTCCAAGAGCTGAGATGATAACATCAGCATCTTTAAGTGCTTCATAATCATTAACCACGATGTTTGCATAGTTGGCCAGATTGGCCATGGCATCCTTAAAATCCTGGGCATCTGCTTCAGCTTTCCTCTCATTAATATCAATAAAAACATAACTATCGGCTAAGCCCTGAGCAATAGCCCCATGAGCTACCGCTGCACCAACATTTCCCATTCCAATAATTCCAATTTTACGAGCCATAATTTACCTCCTTTAATACAGAAAAAGTCCTGCCAATTGACAAAGGCCTCCCTTATTAGTTATTCAATTCTTGCAAAGGTTTGAAGATGATACGTTCAATATCATTCAAATAAACAGACAGACTTTGTTGCGCAGTCAAGTATTCTTTCAAAAGGGCGTTAGCTTCTACCTTTTGACCCAATTCTTGAACAGCTGCTTGTTCTTCTGCTGTTGGCATTGTACCAGCCTGCATTTTAGCATAGAAATCCTCTTGGAAATCCGTAAACTCTTTGAAAAGAGCGCTAGCCTCAGCATCAGTTGCAATCGCTTCTTTTTTCTCTACCAAGTTTTTGTACTCAGGAAGGGCACGGATGCCACGTTCCAACTCATTTGCTAAATCATAAATATTTCTCATTTTATTCTCCTATGCGATCACCACATGATAGTCTGTATTGGCTTCAATAACAGTCTTAGCATGTTTACGATCTTTTTCATTTTTAAAAGTAATTTGAAGGATACCATGAATATCCTCACGATTTTCTTCATTGATACGAAGGTTAACCAAAGACGTTCCTCGCAACAATTCCATAATGCTAAGGATAACGTCCTCACGGTCAGGTACATCCACAAAAATATCGAAGGCACTTTCCACGCCACCCTTTTTATGAATTTCCATCTCTTTACGCTTCTTACGACCGTTGTCAAAGAACTCCCAAATAGCACTCTCATCCTCAGCCTTAATCAAATCAGCCACATGGTCCAAACGTTTTTTGAAATCTTCAATACGATCCAAAACAGCAGGACCATTAGTCATGAGAATGGAAGCCCACATCCCAGGTTCACTCTCAGCAATACGGGTCATATCTCGGAACCCCCCAGCCGCAAAGTGATTGGTCATCTCGTGAGCCTGAGCATAATCAGCTGCCTGCTCCATAAGACCAGAAGCCAAAAGATGTGGAAAATGACTGATTTGACTCGTTACCCGGTCGTGTTCAGCTGCATCAATCTCAACATAACGTGACTTAAGGCCAGACAAGATATCCTTAAGCTCAGGGATCGTTGTCTCTTTTGTCAGACTTGTCGGTGTGAAAATATAATAGGCATTTTCAAAAAGTGTCACGTCAGCCGCAATAGCCCCTGATTTATGAGAACCAGCCATCGGGTGAGAACCTACAAACTGAACATTTTTGCCTGTTAGATAACGCTCCGCTGCCTCAACGATTTCACGCTTGGTTGAGCCCGCATCTGTTATGATGACATTATCTTTAAGGTCCAGATCAGCCAACTCCTTCAAGTAGGCCATCGTTTGCTTGATTGGCACTGCTAAGATAATGACGTCCGCAAGGGGAGCAAACTCTTTAAAATCACCTGTTGCTCGGTCAACAATCCCACGTTCTAGTGCAATATTTCGAGAATAGTCAGAGCGATTATATCCAAGAATATCATAATCAGGGTGATCCCTTTTAATCCCTAAGGCCAGGGAGCCACCAATCAGACCCAATCCTACAATATAAATAGTTTTTTTACTCATTCCTACTCCCGTCTTTTCACTGATGCTGCTTAAAAGTTTTTCACATAGTCACGGTGATGTGCTACCGCTTCTTTCAACTCTTCCAAATTATCAGAAGAGAATTTATCCAAGATTTCATTAGCTACGACAGTAGCGACTACTGATTCCATAACGACACCTGCTGCAGGCAAGGCCGTTGGATCTGAACGCTCAACCGTTGCCTTGTATGGCTCATGGGTCTCAATATCTACTGACATTAGTGGTTTATAAAGAGTTGGAATTGGCTTCATAACCCCACGGACTACAATTGGTTGACCATTTGTCATTCCACCTTCAAAACCACCGAGATTATTGGTTCTACGCGTATAGCCATCCTCTTCATTCCAAAGGATCTCATCCATCACTTGAGAGCCCCTGAGATAGCCATCTTTGAATCCAAGACCAAACTCGACCCCCTTGAAGGCATTGATGGAAACAACTGCTTGAGCAATCTTGGCATCCAACTTGGTATCCCATTGCACATAAGAACCAAGTCCTACAGGTACACCACCAACAACCGTTTCAACGACACCACCGATGGTGTCACCCTCTTTTTTGATTTGGTCAATGTAATCTTTAATTTCTTGCTCACGCTCTTGGTTAACAACTGAAATTTCTGACTGTTGGGCCAATTCCTTGATTTGAGCAACTGTCAAATTCTCTGGCACATCAATTTCCTTACCACCAAAGACAACCACATGATTAGCAATTTCAATATCAAGCTCAGCCAAGATTCGTTTAGCGACAGCACCCACTGCCACACGCATAGTTGTTTCACGCGCACTGGAACGCTCCAACGAATTACGCAAATCATCAAAACGGTATTTCATACCACCAACCAAGTCAGCATGTCCTGGACGTGGATGGGTGATTTTGCGTTTAGTTTTTAAACGATCCTCAATATCTTCAACAGCCATAATGTCCAACCATTTTTGATGGTCCTTATTGATGACATGGAGGGTGATTGGAGCCCCTGTTGTTTTCCCATGACGAACACCAGAAGTGATTTCAACCTTATCAGACTCAATTTTCATGCGGCCACCACGACCATAACCACCTTGGCGGCGTTTCAAATCGCCATTGATATCTTCAGCGGTCAAGGGAAGACCAGCTGGTACACCTTCGATAATTGCCGTTAAACGTGGGCCGTGAGACTCACCTGCTGTTAAATATCTCATTTATTTCTCCAAGTACTCTTTCATTTCAACTAAAGGAATCTGATTGATAGCTGCCTTACCAATCTCTGGAACGATAACTGTCTTAATACTATTACCACGGGCTTTCTTGTCATGTGTGAGGGCTGTATAGAGCTCCTCAACACGCCATGGTTCATAGTCTACTGGCAAACCAAATTTCACACACATCTCAGCAATTTGACGTGTGATTCCCTGAGGCATTAGGTTTTTTTTCTCAGCAACACGAGAAATCTGAACCATTCCAATAGCCACAGCTTCACCATGCATAACTTTACCATAACCAGCTGTTTGTTCGACGGCATGCCCAATCGTATGACCAAAGTTTAGGTACATACGGACGCCACCTTCAAACTCATCTTCAACCACAATTTTACGCTTAACGTTACATGAACGGTAAATAATGGTCTCTGAGTTTTCCAAAATACTATGAACCGAACCATCAATGTTATCAAGGAGCTGCCAAAGTTCAGGATCGTCAATCAAACCATATTTGACAACCTCACCCATGCCTTCAATCAATTCACGTTTACCAAGTGTCTCAAGGACATTAGGATCAATTAAAACCCCATCAGGCTGAGCAAAAGTTCCTACGATATTTTTGGCAAAAGGAGTATTCACACCTGTCTTTCCACCAATAGATGAATCTACTTGGGCAGTTAGACTGGTTGGAACTTGAACGAAATGAATTCCACGCATATAGGTTGAAGCGACAAATCCTGCTAAGTCTCCAACAACGCCACCACCAAGAGCGACAATACCATCACTACGAGTCATGCCATTCTTAATCAAAAACTCATAAGCCTTATTAACAGTCTTAAGATTTTTACTCGCTTCACCTTCTAGAAAATCAAAAACGACAACCTCAAAACCTTCGTGTTCCAAGCTAAGCTTAACTTTTTCTGCATATAGGCCTCCCACATGATTGTCCGTAATAAGCGCGATCTTTTGTGGTTCCCAAAGTGACTTGACCCATTGTCCTACCCCTTTAAGAGCTCCCTTTTCAATGATAATGTCATAAGGGTTTTGTTTTAAATTTACCTCTAGTTTCATCGTCGACCCCTCCTAGCTATTGTATATGTTTTCTAATTCCTGCCAAATAGCACCTGTTGGCATATTCTCGCCTGTCCATAATTTAAAGGCACCTGCTGCTTGATAAAGTAACATGCCTAGTCCATTCACAGCCTCTATCTCTTGTTTCCTTGCCAAGGCCAAGAAAGGTGTTTCAAAAGGCTGGTAAATGATATCCGCAACTAAGAGTTCCTTAGGGAATCTTGTATCTATAGAAATGGGCAATGACTCACCATCCATACCCACACTAGTCGCATTGACCAATAAATCGGTTTGCCTTAATTCCTTTTGGAAGTGGTCAGCATCAGTTAAATCATGAAATTCTAAATAGCAATCGGTTTGATCAAGCAAGGTTCTAAAGTTTTTTTTTGCCTTGACCAAGGATTGGGGCCGAACATAGATACTAACTTTTTTTGCACCATCAAGAATTGCCTGTGTCACAATAGATTTAGCCGCACCACCAGCCCCCAAAATCATAATATGAGTATCCTTAGGATTAAAATTCTTTAAACTAGCAAAAAAGCCAAAGCCATCTGTATTATGGCCGATCAAACGACCATCACAATTGACAACCGTATTGACTGCACCAATCAGTTGAGCTTCAGGACTAAGACCATCCAAAAATGGAATTACCTTTTCCTTATATGGCATAGACAAGTTGATACCGAACATATTGTAACGTCTAATATTTTCAAATGTCTCAGCCAGGTCTGACTCTGGAATTTCCCAAGCTACATAAACCCCATTAACATGTGTTTTTTCGAAAGCTAAATTATGAATGAAAGGAGAAATTGAATGCTTGATAGGACTGGCAACAACAGCTGCTAAGCGTGTGTGTCCATCAATCCGCATCCAAAACCTCCCTAATCCTACACATGTCCGCAAGAGCAACTTGACCCGGTGCGCTGGTATTGTCAAGACTAGCAAAAGTCCATGATGACCCCACCAAGTCTCCCGCCAAACGTGACAAACGACCTAACTTACCCATTGACATAGTTACAAACTCTTGTTCAGGGTTAAAGGCCTTAAAGCCGCGTGTGAAATTCATAAGATCAAGGACATCTTGTTCATTCTTAGGCATAACGGCTACTTTAACAACTCTTGGCGTCAAGTTGGTCATCTCAGATAAAAGTTCCATAAGGTTTTCAGGTGTCTCCTCAAAGTTATGATAAGACAAAACCAAGTTTGAAAATTCAAGCATCTGGTCAAAGACTTCCTTGCGTGTGAAATACTCAAAATCAATATAATCTGGTGAATAGATAGCAGCTACATCCTTAATCAGTGTGACATATTCCCCATCAGTTAACTCAATCTTACCACCTTCACGTGTCGTACGAATGGTAAAAACAATTTCAAAGCCTGCGAATTTCTCAAAAATAGCTGGAGCAACTGTTAAGATACTATGCTTATCTAAAAAATCTGCACGCCATTCAATAATGTCTGCCCCCTCAAAACGAGACAGCTCAAGCGCTTGTGCTTCCTCTAAACTAGTCGGCATAATCGGAACTACAATTTTCATTTATTTACCTTTATTGTGTATACTTTCAAATAATTTGATGTTGGATCATTAGGATTGACGGCAAAATCCACTGGTAATTGTTGCAAGTTAACAAAGTCCGCTGAAACATCTCCCAATCCCTTACGCAGTTGCTTTTTAAACTGTTGCACTGTCATATTAGCTGTATTGGTACTTGCAATAATTGTCCCATACTCTGATAGAATATCAAGACTCTGCGCAATCAACTTGTGGTAATCCTTATTTGCTGAGAAAGTTCGTTTCTTATTTCGAGCAAAGCTCGGCGGATCTATAACGATAAGGTCATAAAATAATCCCTTTTTCTTGGCATATTTAAAATAATCAAAAACATCCATCACAACTAAACGATGATTTTCCATACTGAAGCCATTAGCTTCAAAATGAGCCGTGGATAACTCACGTGAACGTTTTGCCAAATCCACCGATGTCGTTTCAACCGCTCCCCCCATAGCTGCAGCAACTGAAAAAGCTGCCGTATAGGAGAACATATTCAAAACTGATTTGCCCAAGGCCAAACCATTAACCAAACCATCACGCACCTCATGCTGGTCAAGAAAAATCCCTGTCATTAGCCCATCATTTAGAAAAACTTCATAAGTTACCCCATTCTCCAAGATAGTGAAGGTATCAGCGGCCTCTTGTCCATAAAGATGGTCTGACTCAAAATCAAGGCCCTTGAAGCGAATTTTTTCATAGCCCCCCAAAACCTCAGGAAAGACCGTTTGGAAAGCCTCTACAATAATATCCTTCAAGGAATAAATAAAGACATTGTACCATGAAAAGAGGGCATAGTCTCCATACAAATCAATCGTTAGACCACCAAAATCATCACCATCTTGGTTAAAAAGACGAAAAGCCGTCGTTAAATCATTAGCATAATAGGATTGACGTCTGGCTTTTGCCTTCTCAAAAAGCCCCTGAAAATAAGTCACTGTCAATTGTTGCTTTTTAGGGGACAAAAACCAACCTATCCCCTTATTTTGACTCGACAAATAGCCTGTTCCTAAAAATTCTTTGGATTGACTATAAAGATAAATCAACTGATTATTTTCAGCTATATTTGGAAAATCTTCAGCTAAAAGAAGCTGTTTCCCTTGTTTGATTTTTTTCTCCGCAAAGGGACTTACCGTCAATATATTCATGCTACTATTATATCAAAAAAATGTTATAATTTCTGTTTCGTAACTAGAATTTGTCAATTATATGTCAAGGAATATGACACTCTATGACAGTAAATTTTTGAGAGTCATTTTGTTATTTGGTATAATAGCTAAGATAATATAAAATCAAAGGAAGTATTACTTTGAAAAAAATAAACGAAGCTTTTTGGAAAGGAGTTTCATCAAGACTCGGATTCGTCTTCTTGTTACTCTTCTTTTACTGGCTAAAAAACATATTCGCTTATTTCGTCAACATTAATCTTGAGTGGGAAAGCAGATATCAGGTTATGCTTTCGCTGATTAACCCTATTCCACTGGGATTAATGCTGCTAGGTTTAGGACTTTACTTCAAGAAAAGCCGTTTTTTTTATGGCACAACAATTGCTATTTATGTCATCCTTAATCTCCTGCTTATTGCTAATGTCATTTACTTTGGAGAGTTTACAGACTTCATAACTGTAAATACCATCCTGGCAAGTTCTAGTTCAGCAGCCGGGCTGGGAGACTCAGCTAAGAACCTTCTTGAACCAAGTTATATCTTTTATTTGATTGATATTCCTTTCTTCATTTATGGTGTTTTTAGGAAAAAACTAAAAACGGATAGTAAGCCATTTAATAAACGAGCTAGTTTTGCTATCACCGCACTATCGACACTCCTTCTCTCAGCCAACCTATTTCTAGCGGAAGTTAACCGTGGTGAGTTACTGACACGTGGTTTCTCCAACAACTATATTGTTCGTGCTATGGGGATTCCTTTCTTTACAGCTTATTCCGGTAACTTAACGTATCAAACTTCACAAGCTCGTTCATCCGCAACAGCAGACGACATGAAAAAGGTTGAAGCTTATGTTAAGGAGCACTATGCAGCACCTGATCCTAAGTACTACGGAATTGCTAAAGGAAGAAACGTTATCGTTATTCACTTGGAGAGTTTCCAACAGTTTCTTATTGATTACAAGCTCCAAGTAGATGGTCAGTCTTATGAAGTAACACCATTCCTTAATTCCATTTACCACTCAAATGAAACCCTAGCCTTTTCAAACTTCTTCCACCAAGTTAAATCAGGAAAAACTTCTGATGCTGAAACCTTGATGGAAACATCACTCTTCGGACTAAGTACAGGGTCATATATGGTAAACTACGGTGGTACCAATACAGCTTACGCTGCACCATCTATCCTAGCTCAAACGAGTGGCTATACTTCAGCTGTTTTCCACGGAAACACTGGATCCTTCTGGAACCGCAATAATACCTATAAACATTGGGGTTATAACTACTTCTTTGACTCATCAGCTTTCACTGAGAAAACCGATGAAAACTCCTTCCAATACGGTCTTAATGATAAGTACATGTTTTCAGATTCCATCAAATATCTGGAACAAATGCAACAGCCTTTCTATGTTAAATACCTAACCGTATCTAACCACTACCCATACACTTCCCTGTCAGGCGACAAAAACGAACAAGGTTTCCCACTCGCTGACACAAAAGACGAAACAGTTAACGGGTATTTTGCAACAGCCAACTATCTTGACTCTGCAATCAAAGACTTCTTTGATTACCTTAAGGAAACTGGCCTTTATGATAATTCGATTATTGTTATGTATGGTGACCACTACGGTATCTCTGATATGCGAAGCAGTAATCTAGCGGAACTGCTCGGGAAGAACTCTGAGACTTGGTCAAATTATGATAAAGCCATGCTTCAACGTGTCCCTTACATGATTCACATCCCAGGATATACTGGAGGTGGCATCTCTAACACATTTGGTGGTGAAGTTGATGCCCTCCCAACCCTCCTTCACATTCTTGGTGTTGACACTAGCTCTTATATCCAGATGGGACAAGACCTCCTATCTCCTGATAATAAGCAAACTGTCGCATTTAGAACCTCAGGTCAATATGTTACACCTCAATACACAAGCTACTCTGGTAGACTCTATAACACTCAAACAGGAGAAGAAATTACTAACCCTGATGAGACTACTAAAAAGGAAAATGAGGCTATTCGTAATGCGGTTGCAACCCAGTTGTCAATGAGTGA
Organism: Streptococcus thermophilus; assembly: GCF_010120595.1. NCBI lineage: Bacteria > Bacillati > Bacillota > Bacilli > Lactobacillales > Streptococcaceae > Streptococcus > Streptococcus thermophilus. The sequence continues at coordinate 1,132,249 of NZ_CP038020.1, read as the reverse complement.
TGCAGTCCAAACAGGTGACCTCCTTCGATTCTACACGCCAGATGGTTTAAATCCTCTTGATTCTAGCACAATTTCCTACACTAAACAGATGGATCAACTGAAAAAAATCAATAAAAAGCTGAAAGATAAATCAACAAGTCTCTACAAACAAAAAGGCAATAAATCAACAGCTGACCTATTCAAGACACCATCTTACAAGGAACTACATCCTGTTGAACCTGAATCAAGCTCAAACTCAACAGAAGAAAGCTCATCTAGTCAAGAAACTACAGCTGCACAAGAATAATCCTAAAAAGACTGTTCTAATCGGGCTGTCTTTTTAGATTAAATCAACCATATCTCTACATAATCAACTCTTCAACGATCTGGCTCGGACATATTTCTTGCTAGTTTTCTCCAACCATGATTAAATAAGAATCATAACAAAACATATATAGGAGATCTGATATGAATCCAATGGAATTATTTAACCAAGTGAAAGAAATGATCGAAAAAAAAGATTTTGAAGTAGCTAAAAAGTTTGTCGAGGAAAACAAAGATGATCTAGGTGAGTACTTCAACCAAGCTAAATCTCTCGTTTCAGGCAACGAAATGGTAAATGGAGCTTTAGACAAGATTAAAGGCCTATTCTAAGCCTAAATTCCCCCAATCAATAGGATTGAGGGAATTTTTTTATTCAGATGACTAATTTAGACTCAGAAATATTATAGTGTGATATTTTATTTGTGAGAAGACAAAAAAGAGATTCCCCAAGGAACCTCTTTCCATTCTATATTACAATAGAATTATTTTTTCAAGTTGTAGAATGATTTCAAACCACGGTATTCTACTAGTGTCGTTTTAAATGTGTATATAATAGGAAGAAAACCTATCAAATAAAGGTATATGCGTGTAAAACATAGACAGTAAAACTTACATGAAGTTACTAAAGTTTACACTTATTGCCCCTTATTTGCCCCCTTTTGATATAAAAAAACTTGGTAGCATAAGTTGCATTATTTTACTTGTATTTATTCCTATGGATTTCTGAAAAAGGTGGACAGAATCGTGGACACCGTCATACTAATAAGCGTACAAAAAACCGCTCATTTGAACGGTTAAAAGATTTTGTTGTCTGACTTCATTTCAGCTAAGACAGAAGTTATCAAGGTCTTCTCTGCAAGATCCCCTTCTTCAATTTCTTCAGAAGTATAGTAGTAGTCAATGATTGGGCATTTCTCTAAAAGTTCATTATACGGACCTCTGACTACGTAGATATACTCATCTACCAAGCCTTCTGCAATATCTTCCTCCAGTTCTTCGATTAGGTCGCTATAGTCGTAGCTGAAAGTGTAGTTTCCATCATCGATCCACTTTTGAATTTTTATAATCGTTTCAAGAGTTAGATTCTCTATTTTTCGCTCGCCATCTCTCACTTTTTCAATAACAGAACGACTGATACCAAGCTCATTCTCTAAATAAATAGCAGGTATAACCTCATTCTTCAAGACCATTTTAACTCTTGTCGTATTGATTTTCATTTCATTTATTTCCTCTCTTCATTATCGAATATTTTCCAAGTTACTTTCAATTGCTTCTCTAATCATCAATCCTATCCAACAATGCTCTCATTTCTGGATGTCTGTACCAAGGTTCGGGTTCAGGTGGTTTTATACTCAACTCAAGAATAGTCCTGTGTAATTTATTCATATAATCATCTTGTTTACGTTTTTCAATAACCTTCTTGTCAATCATGCCACTACGCCAAAATTTCTTCATATCAGTTAAACCTTTCTATATCAGATTATTCATTGATGTATTCTAAGAATGCAGATGTTTCTAAATATTTTTCAATCGTTCCGCTATCTGCTAGATTATAATAAACTTTCATGGCGTCTTCGCCTTTGTTTAGTTTAAAAAACTCGATGCGATCTTTCTTTTTTGAGTTAACGAGTGCAGAAAGTACATTAACTGCTGTCTTATCTAGAGGGTATTCTCTTAAAACGTTAAAAGCGTATTCTTGTAATTCTTGAAATTGTTCTTTGTATGTATCCATTGTTTTTACCTCGTTTTTTTATTTTTTATCGAATGTTTTCCAAGTTGCTCTCAATCCATTCAAGTCGATTCTGACGACCAGACGGAATAGGTTCTTGACCTTTTGAATAGTCTTTAAACCTCATTTGGATCATGTAAGAACCACCACCCAGACGGCTAGATTCTAACGCAATTTCTAAATAAGCGTTAGCAATGTAACTACCGCTTGACGTGTACATTCTACCAGTCCCTCCTATGATGTCATCGTGATTATCTTTAAGCCATTTCATAAGCTGTTGTTTTTTGAATTGATCGTAATAAGCATAGAATGCCATATTTACTTTCAAGGAATTATCCGAATAGTATTCTTGTTGAGCCTTGCCAATCATTGCAAGCTCGAAATCTTCGAATAGGCAGTCGAGCATGGCGTTTACTCGTGCTGCCCCCATCTTCTCAATGGCAGTGCCTCCATTTTTGAACTTCTGCCAATTTGCATCAGTGAACTTGATGCCTGGCAGTTTATAAAAGTCGTTCTCAAACTTGAAATAACGTTTAGCGTATTCCAAGATCAGTTGTTTAATATCGTTGTTGATTTCCATTTTTATTTCTCCTTCTTTTAATTAAGCAATTACACTCTTTGGATACCATTTAGTAGAAATTCCATAAGGTGTCACGATTTCAAGCTTAACCGCTTTATCAGTTTCTTCAACCAACCCTTTAATGCTGATTGCAGTTACTGACATAAACGCCAAGTCTTTCTTGTTGCGTCCACGAAATTCTTTTTCAGCAAACCATTTCTTAACACCTTGGAATTTAACGTTTGAAGAACGGAAGAAGTAGAAATCATCCGCCATGTTTTGACGTTTAACGGCTTTCCAAGCAAATTTCAACGCTTCAGAAAAAGTTACATCGTTTTTTTCGTTTTTGAAGATTTTCCATGCTAGGCTCATTACTTGTGATTTCATATCTTTTATTCCCTCTCTTTATCTTATATGTATAGTATATATCATATAAGATAGTTTGTCAACACTTACGATAAAGAAATTTAGTTTTTTGCAAAATAAAAAAAGAGAGCGATTGCCCTCTTCTTCCTAAAATATAAGCGCTCCAATCAATATCAACAATAATATAGATAAAATCCAAATAACAAATCCAATCATTTCTCTAATCCTCAATTTTCTATTTTGAAATAATCCAAAGAAACATAAATGCTAATGAGCCTACAATTAAAAAGAAAACCCTGACTAATTCAAGCCAGGGCGAGAGAGAGTTTATCGAAGACTATAACATTTAACTGTATCCATTAATGTAGTAGCATTTATATCAAAACGAAGCAAACAAAAAAAGCCCCAGCAAAATGCTGAGGCTTCAACCACTACTGCCATGGTATCCCTACTGCAGTGTGATGGGAGGTTATATACTCCTTTTTTATTTTTTAGTTTGCGTGGTCTATTGGTAGTAGTTTACCAAATCATCTTTATTCCAACAAGATAACCAAACCGTACCAAACTGACCAAATTCGAACTGGCGCCAATAGTACCCACCATAGTAACCACCATTTCCGGTATCTGTTATGTTAGTTTCATCACCCTCAAAACTAAAGAACATGCCTGCTTTGAAATCTTGGTCAGCACCGTCTGCGAGGTCGTTGCCGTCAGCATCTACCCAGTTAACCATTGCAACAGGGATTCCGTTCTCAGTCCAGTCAAATCCAACTGGGACCAAATAGTCGCACTTAATTTGCCAAATACCGTTAACGTATTTAACCTCGTTTGCTTGATAGTAAGCCTTCTGTTGTGGTGATACTGCTGTATTAGCTTGGTTGTTGGTTTGCGGTGCAGAGTCAGCATAACGCCAAACCTCGATATATGCAGGCTTGTTTGAGGCATAGTAGTCGTTCCAAGGATACGTATTGATAGCTTGACCCACTGCTCCTTGTGTTGAATAATCACAACTAATGAAGTTTACACTATCCATCATGACACCAACGTGACCACCAGCTCCGCCAGATTGTGACATATCAACACCCCATGACATTAAGATTATGTCTCCTGCCAAGGCATCCCAATCTTGATTGCGACTTACACGATAGAAACCGTTGTTTGCTAGTTGTTGTCCTAGAGTTACTGTTGATGGTAGTCCTTGAATACCGACACCTGCTTCTTTTAATGCTTGTGAAATCGAACCAGAACAGTCAGCTGTACCGTCTGAACCGTTTCGACTGCCATACATTGAATAGGTCAATTTACCTCTATGGTTAACAAACCAGTTTACAATAGATTGTTGTACGCTCATATTATTTTTCTTCCTTATCGTCTAGTGGTTTGATGTAATTCAATGCTCGTCCACTGTCTGCGATCCCCTTAGTGGTGGGGTCTGTCACGATTCCAAGAATAACCAAAATTCCAACAAAGGTATTTACTCCCTCTTGAATGTTGGTCGGAATGTGAAGCCCAAATTGTTGCAACATAAGAAATATTGCCGAGACAAGAGCTACTAATGTAGCTTTGTTTTGCAAACGTAATTTAAAATTAATCATTTTATTAGTCATCCTCTCAAGTTTCGATCTACTAATTTTTTAACTTCTTCGATATTTCCTTTTAGCTCCCCGATATTCTCATTAAGATGGTCCATTCTTTGGACCAGAGCTAGAGTTATTTTCTGCTCTTCTTGATATTTATCAAGCCGTTTGTTGTGGGTTTCAATTATTTTCTCGATTTCATGGTCGACGACCTCCAATTTAGTGATTCTGTGTTCTAATCGAGAGGCGCGTGATTGACTAGTAAAATAGAAACTCGCACTTGAAATGGAGAGAGGGATAAATACCGTTAAAATCCATTTTATCAAATCTGGCTCGGTTTGATTTACCATACCGCACTCCTAACTATTCTTGTGTAAGTTTTGCTAAGAGTTCATCGTCATTTACCATGGTAGCGATTTTCTCTTTAACTTTTGGCTTCAAAACTTTAGGGACTCGTTTAAATGGATAGTTCCCATTAGCTACGTTAATAGCGAATAATTTTGCTATCATATTTTTTTCCTTCTTTCTATTTATTATTTGGTTTCAGGAGCAGGCGTTTCAGTTAAGTCTTCATCACTCAATACATTTTTATCGTATAATTTTTCAACAATACTCATCAACGTTGCTTGCGCGGTGCTTGATTCTTCTTTCTGTTTCGTCATTTGCTCCTCCATCTTAGCGATGGTTTCTGTAGCTTTTTTACTTAATGCTTCGTACTCTTTGATTTTTTCATCAAGTTCATTAAATTTTTCATTTTCCGCACGTTGAGGGAAATTTTCCTGATAAATGACTTCCAGAGCTAACTCAAGTAGCTCGGTATTTGATAAGTCAATTTTTTCGGCGGGCAAAAAGACGGGTACGTAAGCGCCATCTCGGTTTCTCAAAACCACTTTGGTGGCGAACGCTGCACCACTAGCATCGTATTCTTTCGACTTTGATTCGTATTCAAATTTCATGAATTTTCCTTCTCTCTATAGCATAATTGTTAGTTGACCTCGATATATAACACCGTTTTTAGCACCAACTGCCCAAATAGAGCTATTTCCATCGTTAATTTGAGCGTGAGTGTCAGTATCGTTAAAGATAGACCAACCAGAAATGGTAAACATGTAATCTTGTGGGGCTGTAAAGATTTCTTTCGGTATCGTTGCAAAGGCAATACTACCCCCATCCCCCGTAAAATTATATTTAACTGTCAGAACATCTCCAACGCGCTTGTAAAAGCTGCCTTCATATCCTGCTGGTTGCCAGCCCGTGTTAATTAGATTTTGATTATCGTTTCTTGCAAATTCCTTCCACGGCTCCCAATCGTCAATTATCATCGACCATCGGTGATGCCTGAAGAATAGTTGGCCGTTGTTCCCCCAAAAAATCTGAATAGCTTCTTTATACATGCTACCTTTTCCATAGTTGCTGTGATGGAATAGATGACCCCACTGTTTGTTGGGGTTTCCTGGGGCATCTGGGAATAGGTAATATTGTCCAGCGTCTTGTATGGTATTTGCATTGGTTACCCATTTCGCAGATCCATTATTACTAGTTAGCTGGTACTGCTGGATTGGGCTATTATTAGCATAAATGTCACCGTTGACGTCAAGCGCTCCATTCTCTCTATATTTCCCAATGCCGACACCGCTTTTATCATAGGTCATAACAACCCTATCAGTTGGTACTGTGTCCTGAAACTCTGTGCTTGAAAAACTATCTTCTAGTTTTCCTTTGACTATGTAAGAAGTATCGGCTGGGTATGTGTTTCCTAGATTAGCACTAGATGCGTTAAACTCTGAAATACTTGACCATACACCGCCTGCCTGCCCGTTGTCAACAACAAAGTTATCCATTCCAACTTTAACAGTTGAAAAAGTAAGTTTCATGATATTCCTTTGAGAACCATTGACAACTAGCGGGGCTATTTTAGCGTATCTCTTAATCGTTAGTGTGTCCGACTTTGAGCCACTTCTGGTAACTTCAAAGCTTAGATTTGGGCTGAAATAAAATAGAAAAGTTATTTTAACCTCTTTCCAATCAGACCAAATCCCACGAGAGTCTTGAACTCTCCCTCTTAATGTCATTTGAGTGTCTTTATTGACAGATACCTCACGCAACACCCCGCCGTTTTCTGTAATAGAATTATTTGCCCTAACGATTTCAGCATAGTACCCATCTATTGTAGCCCCGTTTCGGGGCTGCGCTCCGTTGAATGTAACTTTCACAAGCGACATTATGGACACGAAATGTGTTGGCTCTGGAATTATCCTTTGAGTCGTTGCATTTGCGTCCGTTAAAGTAAATCCTGTGAAGTACGGTTTCAGACTGTCTGCGTTAACGCTTGCCGTTAACGTGGTCGATTGTGTCTGAATTAACCTGCCACCAATGTAGGTATCAACGTATATAGTACCTCGGCCAGAGGTAGATCTTGGTATGTCATCAGCAAAATCTGCTGGGATTGTCCATTTGTAAGATGTCCCTACGTTGTTAGCAATTTCACCTTGTTTGTTGTACCAAGAATAACGTAATGTGTGCGTAGCTCCGCCTAGTTTTCGGTTAATAGTGATATCTACTTGATTTCCAATAACCCCATCCGTAACACTTACTGTGCTCCCTCTTGGAATCGTCGTCAGTGTTATACTTTGGTTACCAATATCTAGATTCCCTGGACTGTATCCACCCGAACCATTGAAGTGAGCGGTTACGCCAAAAACACCAGTTCCGTCATCTGCATGGCTAACGGTAATCGTGCGATCAATAAGCTGTATTTCTGAATTTGTGGACAGCATTGAAGGACTTCCTGAATATTCAAGCCGTTGACCAAACCCATCGACATAGCCATAACATTGATAACTTGCGAACGTCCACCATTGATTAAGCAATGCCAAGCGAATACGGACATCGCTCGTATTATTTTGAACATTCTGCCCAACTTGGTCAATCCACAATCTAATGCGATACCCACGGTCATTATTTGACCAAAATTCTACCATTATTAAATACCTCCCACATAGCGAATGACGTTACGATCCGGATTTATGGAATCTTGTTCTTCTAGGAATCGTCCAATTTGAACAGTTTTAGAAAAAATACCGTTTTCAATGTGAATCACACCCTGAGAGATATACATTACCTCATTACCGGCTGAGAACATTGATATACGCCCGTTTGGATTGAACATGATAGAGCTGGAGTTATCTTTTTTTCCAATGACAAGACCATCATTTGATGCTGCCATGTAGTTGTCGATAAAATTCCAACGCTCTGACATATCGTTTAAGTTATTTTCTAGTTTAACTACTCGTGCACTAGCATCTGCCAAAGCCTTTTGAGCTTGTGCGCGATCTGCGCTATTTGCATTAACAAAATCTTGATAAGCCTTGACCCATTGATTGAGCGTATCAAGAGACGCTTTGGCTTCGAGCTCTGCTTTCATCACCGAATTAATCTCATTCAATTGGTTTAACTGACTTTGCGTCAATACACTGTCAGCCTTAGTGTCAATTTCATCTTGTATGTCTTCAATTGCGGGAGTCCACTGAGTAGGTATGTTGCCTTCTTCAAGTTTGATATTCTTGACGATTAGCCAACTACCATTTGTTGTCGGCATACCTGATAAGTGTACAAGCTGCCATGTAATATTTGGCAAAGTTTCTTTACTTGTCAAAACGCACGATACCTTATTCCACTGATTTGCTAATGCTTTAGTCATAGTCCCAGTATCAGTAAACGTCTCTTTAAAGTCTCCTTGCGTTAGCGTTGCATAGAAAGTTACATCAACGCTTGGTTTAACATCGAACGAAAGAACATACTTAGTGTTCGGCTGTATGAGTTCACGCAGTAAACCGTTATATGAAATGTAATTCCAACCAGTGTTTGCTGTTGTTGAACCTTTGATTAGTTTTACAGCACGAATGCCATCAACTTTGACCTCTTCAAAGCTCTTGTCGCCGTCGGAAAGCCCCCAATCCCAATTAGTAATACCTTGATTGGTTTTTACAAGCAAGTTCCGACCACCAACTGATATACTACCCGCAGTGTCATTCCATGTGTAATCAGAAGGATTAGTGCTGTCCGCTTGATTGAAATCGGTGTACACACCTAAATAGCGTTTTTTACCGTTCTGTGTAACACTGAAACCTGTACGTCCATCTGGACTATCTGCGTAAGCGAAGTGGACATAAGGCGTGCGTCCATCAGCTCCTGGCTTACCAGGAACACCATCCCGTCCATCGCTACCTTTCCACTTAGACCAACGGTAGTCTTGAGGGTTTTGACTATCCGTGGTGTTGAAATCTTGATACATGCCGATGAAAGCCTTGTTAGTATCTGTTTGACTAAAGCCACTACCTGAAATTGTATCAGCGTAAGCAATATGTGTATATTGGCTTCTTCCGTCTGCTCCTTTAGGTCCAGGAATCCCTTGCTCTCCCCGTGGTCCTTGCAAACCTTGTTCACCACGGTCACCTTTAGGTCCTACCTCTCCCATTTTAGCGACTGAAAAACCAGTCTCGCTAGTATTATCTGTATAGCTCCATGTGGTTTTAGTCCAGAGATATTGACCAGGAGATACGCTAGGGATTTGATCAGACCAACCGCTAGACGGTGGGACAGTTCCTGATGTAGAACCAGCGTAAACTACCGTAGTAGAGTTTATCCCTACACCGTCTTTACCAGGTACGCCATCTCTACCAGTGTTGCCGTCTTTACCAATCCTAGCTACTGAATAACCAGTCTCTGAGGTACTGTCTGTGTAATTCCAGACAGTCTTAGTCCACAGATACTGTCCAGCTGGTACCGTTGGTACTGAGCTAGTCCAGCCATTGCTAGGGGCGCTTGTTCCTGATGTTGACGAGGCGTAAGTGATATTTGTAGAACGAAGACCTACACCATCCTTACCAGCGATACCATCACGCCCTGGGTCTCCTTTATCGCCTTTAAGACCGTCTGAAACATTTAAAAAAGTAACTTCTTCTGAAGCTACTTCTTTGTTATCAACCCACGCTGAAATCGTGATCACAGTTGGTTTTGAGATATCGCTTGCTTTGACGGTATAGGTCAGACCAGAGTTAACAATAGAACCATCAATTACAAATCTATATGTTGCATTAATAACCTGATTCCCTCGTTTTAATGTTGGGCGTAGTGTTGACTGCCCTGTATTGTTTTTAAACAAAACACCGTTATCAGTTGAGACTAGGATATTGTATGGTCGACTGTTCTCAACCATTTGCTCGAAAACGCTCCTAAGGTCTCCAGATGTCCTATTTTCAAGCTCTTTGAAGTTTCCGAAAGTGGTCTTATTGTTGGTTGGATTGCTGAAGCTAATTTTTTGCTCAACGGCACGCGCTCTCACGTCAAGCGCTGGTGTGAATCCTTTGTCGTGGATTGTTATCGTATCCCCAATTTCGACATCAATAAAACCGTCAACCTCGTAAGTGATAGCTGGATATGCGTGTTTGCGTAAGTTTGCAATACCTGCAGCACGGATGACATTTGGATCATCGCTATCAACCTCTAAGTCTTTTCGAATCCACTTATTATCTTGAGTCGAAGCCCCAAAAGTTGAAGGATACAAGTTGGCTGCATGAGGTGCATAGAGACAATTGCCCTCTTGTTTGAAGATAACAATCCCTCTATCGTTCTTCTCTTCCCAAGCTGGAAGACCACCAATATAAACTCTCACTTCAGGACCGTTTTCGGGTTGCTCTTTTGCTTTCCCGTAAGGGACAATCATTGTATAGATCTCGGTTTTATCAACCTTTCTCGTCATCGATTTGATATTTTTTTCAAACGTCAAACGAATATCGCTACGAATTCGACCTACGCCAGTGTGTGAATCGTCCGCTTGATGGTAAACGTTCAGGACGAGTTGCTTAATAGAGCTATCGTCATTAAGTCTAGTCACGAATTCAACTTCAGCATTAAATTTATTAGCTAAGCTCAACAACCTTGCTAACTTCGTGTCTTGTCCCTCCCATTCAAGTGTTTTTTTCTGGTCAGAGACTTCATTGACACCGAGCGTTACCATTGCAAATTGAGGAATATCAAACGCATTGAGGTATTCTGCAAATGACATAGCTTTTTCAGCCTTGTAAGCATTCGTGTACTCGTTTATCAATTCAAGATTCAGGTTTTCACAGTAACATCGCACCCATCGCTCATTTTCTTCCGTCTTCATGATGTTAAAAAGATATGTCTTGCCTTTATATTTGAAGGAAACAAAAGAGCGCTCGTTTAGTTGGTTATAAAGGTGTTTATTTCCTGTATCGCTAAGTAACTGTTTCTTAGAAACGGTAAACTCGAACGTGCTCGATGCTGTCTCAAGGTTACGGGTCCAAGTGTCATCGTAGAAGTTTAATGTTTCTTGCTTTTCGTTATCGATAAAACCAATCTTTTGTAAGTTGGCATCGTGAATTGTTAATAGCATTACAAATACCTTTCTTCAAATTTAACAGACACAGAGGGCTTATTCGTAACCCAACTTGAACAGTATACTTCTAATTGTGATTTTCCCGGTGGAATCGTGAGAAAGTCAGAGCCTTGCACAACATCAACGATTTTCGGGATATTATCTACAATGACGGTATCAGTTTCACTATCTATTACCACTTTCCCACCAGCGCGGTATCTATTAGGGATATCCCTGACACCAAAAACATAGTCTTTTCGGTATATAAAATCATCTAAATACATGTGTGTAACAAGTGGTGCGTTGCCTACCTTACCTAAAATGACATGAATTTTATCTGATTTTTTCCCCTTAATTTCAGGAATTGTATATCTAGGATAAGAACCCCACCAGTAGAACTGTACGACATCATCAAACCTTAGGATATCTGACCATCCCCTAGGTTCATTAAATGGGTTGTGCTGCTCGATGTGCGTTCCTAAAAAATTCTTCCTGTCGACAATACGGAAACCTCCCTTACCGTCACTAGCTAGAAAATTATATTCACAGCCTAAACCATTGTAACGTTTAAAAGTTTCAACACCATACAAAAATGTACCACTTGCGTCTGTGACACAAATTTTAAAATAACCCATTTGACTTGCAGAACCAAGCCAAAAAATTTGTCTCCACCAAAAATATTCATACAGAGCGCCTTTTTCACCAGTTGAATCTCTTGGGATGTCAAAAGTAACAGATGCTACTTGACCACTCTGTAATGCAATGTGAGGACGACCCCAAGCGTTATCGATGTAAAGAGTTCCGTTTGGCTTGGTGTCGTTGACATCGTTTGAGATGCCAATGTTTTTCAATCCTTGAGATAAACCGTTAGGGATTCTGTGCTCCCCGTTTGACGAAGCGTAATCAAAAAGTACCTCTGAATGTCTATAATCTTCTGTATTTGCTTCTAACCTGTCCCCAAGCTCGCAGACACCTGTGCTATTAACTAATCCAATATAGCCATTCTCACTATTGTGCTTCACTGTAATTATTGGGTTAGCATTAACTGATCCATCGTTAACAAGGTCAAATACCATCTTGTTGTTCTCTATTTTAGGGGTTTCAAAACTGCGATAGGTAGTCGAATGTGCGACTCCGTCAGGTACTAAGAATTCAATTTCAGCCTGGTCATACCAGTCAGAGATACCTTTCAAACTAGCTTCTCCTGTCACTATCGCTAAATAGTACCTATCTGGCTCATCAGGTAATTTCAATTCTACCGGTTTATCAGAGTGTAGCACTCTAGCCGCTTGTTCCCTTACGTGATGAAACATGTTGTAATCAATTGGAGCTGGTTCGTTTGGGTCTACGAAAGCATTATCGTTAAGTTCTCTAGTCGCTAAGCTGACAGTTAATTTTATTTTTTTAGCACCAAACGAAACTTGTTGAACATTAACCCCAATTTTAGGGGCTGAGTCTGTAGTGATATCGCGTTCATTCCCAATTTCGTGCGACACTTTGATTAATTTGAAGTAATCATTCAAATCATATCCGTTAAATTGAAACACGGCCATTATTTAATACCTCTCATACGTTTGTAACTAAAATCCTTTTCGTTTTGGTACGATACCAAGTCGTCCCCTGTGGCGTATGCAAATTCCCTGCCGTCTATGTTAAGTGATAGAGGTCGCTCAATTAATCCAGTAATAACGTTCATCGCTTGCTCAAGGCGGTCCATTCGACTGTCATCTCTAACAGCTAAGTCAACGCTGCCACGGATTAAACCACCGCCGAAGCCGTCAAACAGGTCATTATCTTTAAAGAGCTCTCTAGCGTCTATCGCGTAACCGCTAGCCACGTCAACCATGTTCTCAATGGAATCTCTGACGTATTTAACACTGTTGTCAATACCGACAGCCATACCTTGGCCGATAAAAATACCGACTTCATCGCGGAATAACCTTGATGGTGAGTGAATCTTGGCTTTAGCTTGAGCTGCACGCTCTGCTTGAGCTACCAGGGCGTTGGCGGCAGCTGTTACTGCACCAAGAGCGGACATCATACCAGCGGCCAAACCTTGTCCAATCATTGCCCCTGCGGAACGCATAGCGCCTGCGCCTGCCATAGCGCGTGATTGTGCTGCGCTAACCAGTGCGCCCGCTGCGGCAGATACGGCCCCAGTTGCTGATTGAATTCCCCGAGCAATTCCTTGCCCTGTTTGTAGCCCGGCTTGTCTGCCCATTTGAATCATTCGTTGGCCATTAGACTGAACAGCTTGTGCCATATTCTGCATTGCTGATTGCACCTGTGAGGCCGCGCTGTTCATTGCTGAAGCAATCAATGGCGCCGATGTTCCGATTCGTGTGATGGCCGTTGTGGCCGTTGTAGCGCTTGCTGCCACCGCGCTAAATTGCGGTGGAATTGTAGAAATTGAAGCAGTCATCTGCATAATGCTAGCAATCAATACAGTAAACTGGCTTGAAATCATTGCAACCGTAGAACCTACGGCGGTGAATTGTGCGGTCATCATTTGAATAGAAGCGCCGACCATTGTTAATTGACTGCTGAACATGGACATGATTGAGCCCAACATTGCAAATTGTGATCCAAACATTGTCACGCCCACAGCAGCAACTAATAGCTGACTGTTAACCATAGTCAATGCAGCTGTGAATGCGGTAAATTGACTAGTTAACATAGTTACTGAAGCACCGATGGCGATAAATTGAGCCGCCATCATGGTCAAACTTGCACCCAGTGAGGTCGAGCTTGCAACCATAGTAGTAAAGCCAGTCGCTACCATAGTAAGCTGAGAGGCTAACATAGTCATGCCAGTGGTCAACATTGTCATGGACGTACTGATAAAGGTCAAGCTAGAAGACAACGCCATCGCTACTGCGCTGAACATGGTCAACCCTGCACTTGCTTGCATTAATGCAGGCACTATCATCATGATTTGCATCTGGAAGGCAGTAATAGGCGCTGTAATAGCGGTTAATCCAGCTAGTGATTGCATGGCTTGTATCGAGAATGTACTGAATGCAGTTGCAGCAGTAGTGAGCAAAGCCTGTAAACTACTGAATGATGCTTGAATGCTTGAGGCAGCCGTTGAAAACGATGTCAAACTTGACACAGCGCTAGCTGCTGCCATTGACATCATTCTCATCCCTGTCCCAAGCTGAGCCATGCCAGAACCAGCTGCGGCGAGACCTGCTGAATTGTTGCTGATTGACCCAATACCTTTAGCGACAGCTGCAAGAGATGCAGCCATGTCTCCGAGGTTAGTGTTAGTAATCTTAACAACACCGTTAGCAAGCTGATTGAATCCTGCACCAGCTTTCTGAGCAGCTGTACCAATTGAATTGAATACATTAGCTAGGCTATCCAATACGCTACTAATTGCACTGCCAGCTGAGGTGATAACGCTTGAAATACCTTCAAACGCTGATTTGATACCGTTTCCGATACCTTGCGCCGCTGTACTGATTGATGTTCCGACTGATTGCACTACACTAGCAATGCCTTGTAATGCTGCTCCGATAGCTGAACCAGTAGCACTAATGATACTTGCCACACCACTCAAGGCCGTACTAATAGCCGTACCGATACCCATAGCGGCGGTAGCGATTGCCATCCCTGCTGCTGACACAACCGATGCAATGCCACTAAATGCAGCACTAATCACACCACCAATTGCGGTAATAATAGGCACAATTTGAGTGATTGCTGTAACAATCGCTGAAATAATTTGACTGATGACAGGTGCAAGAGTTTGAACGACCGCAACGATGGCAGAGATCACTTGACTAATGACTGGAGCCATAATCTGAACGACTGTAACAATACCTTGAATCAAGGATATGATAATAGGTGCTGAAGCTGATATAGCTTGAGCGATAGCACTGATTACCATTGCAATCTGTGGTCCAAATTGTCCGATAACTTGAGCGACTTGGACGATACAATTTGCGATTATCGGAGCGATTGCCACGATAGCATTAGCAATGATTTGAGTTACTGCCGTTATTGTGTTTCCAATAATTTGAATAATCGGAGTTATTGCGGTAGCTACTGCACTGATTGCAGTACCTAGAGCGGTTGCAAATCCACTAAATGCACTGATAATAGCTGGAAGCGTTCCTAAAATAGAAGTCCAAGCATTACCAAACGCTGTAATAAATGGGGATGCATTGCCTAGAGCAGTGCCGATAGCTTCAACCAATGGTGATAATTTTGCAAGTCCGGGGGCGGCTTGTCCTACTGCTGTAATTACGGTAGCAAAGGCAGTCCCGAATGCTTCAACAATAGTTCCCGCTGCCTTGCCAATAGATTCAACAACAGTTCCAAACGCTGAACCTACGGCGTTTAAAATTTGCGAAACGCCTTGGGATTGAGTGGCTAGCAAAGTGAATGAAGCTACGATAATAGCAATACCTGTACCGATTCCGACTGCGGCAATAGCCACGGCAGCGCCAAATGAAAGCAAGGTTGCGGGGTTCAACCCTTTAAGACCTTGTAAAGCATATTTCACTCCTTGCCCAAAACCTTTATAGGTTTCTGCAATACCTTTGAAAATAGCTGTCAAGATTCCCTTGATTGCATTACCAGACGACTTGATAACGTTGGATATTCCACTGAACAACTGAGTAATGGTTGATTTAGAACGACTAGCACTCTTAGCAGCTTGTTCTGTTCCTTCTGCAGCATCCTTACCAAACTTCTTGAATGGGTTTAGACTACTAATGAAGTCCAACCCTTTCATTGCAACACCTAATACTGAAATACCAGCCTTGGCAGTAGCAAAACCTGCTACCATTGCCAAAATCCCACTGGTGATACCATTGAGCACACCTTTGGGAATTGAGCTTACAAAGTTAGCTATTGCTGATGCAGCTTGTGATATCCATTTAGCTAGTGTTCCAAACGCTGTACCTAAAGCTGATATAATCGTTTGAACTTCAGAGCTGCTAAATACATCTCCGATTGATGTCCCGATTCTTTTAATTGCTCCCCAGACATTACCCAATGCTGACGTGAACGCTTGGAACGCCCCAGTAGAGGCAAACGAGTCGATAAAACTCCTAACCGATTTAGTAGCAATTGTTAGGGCTCTTGACACTCCATTGGCTATGTTGCCAAACACACTGCCTAGACCTTGGAAGATGCTACTAAAATCTATAGCTTTAAGTGCTGTTTTTGCTTGAGCGGCAACATATTTAAATGCGTTCGCTATGCCTCTCACGGCCCCTGTGTCGCTGAAACCTTTCCAAAGTGACTGAGCGGCTTGAGCAGCTCCTTTTGTAGTCTGGTCAATTGCTTTATCTAACCCATTGGCGAATTTCTGAATCGATTTATCGTCAATTTTTTCAATGGTGTCAATGATTTTCTCGATTCCTTTGACGGCCTTATTGCTTAGCTGTTCAAAAACTGGCTGTAATTTGATTGAAACTGCTTCATAGAGACCGCCAAAGGCCTCGTCTACTGCTTTGTATTTTGTAGCCAAGTCTTGCATGGAATCCCCAGCACGTTTAAAGGCTTCCGCAAAGTCCTCTGTCTTAATTTCGCCGTTTTGAATTTTGCTTACAAGGTCATCCAGAGACATTCCCATCTCTCTAGCGACGGCGGCCATACCAGCAGGTGATTGATCCATCATCAACCTGAAATCTTGCCATTGGATGGTAGGCTTGGTCATTGCCTGGACCATTTGCTGGCTCAATGTTTTCATTGCCTGCTTGGGATTCTCAGCAGACGCAGCAAGGCCACCCATAGCCTTAACTAATGCCCCTGCATCACTTCGACCAATCGCGGCCATTTGTGAGAATGTGGTCCCCATGTCTGAGGCGGAGTAGATTGTTTGAGTTGCATAATCTTGCATTGACTTCTTAGCCGCTGCAATTTCTGACTTACCCCAACCCAATTGACTAAGGCTTCCATCGAATGTCTTCCATGCCTTTGTTGAGCTATTCAGCTCAGACATCAATCCACCGATGCCGCTTGTCAAAGCGCCTACACCTTTGATAACTCCAGCGCTGACAAGGTTAGCACCGAGAACACCCTTAAAAACAGAGCCTAATTTACTGCCCGTCTTCCCGAGATTCTCAGCGCTCTGTTGCGCTTTCTTCAGAGCGCTAGACATGCCGTTATCTTGAGCACTCAATATAGCTCTGACATTGAATGTCTTATCTGCCATCTAGCAACCCTCTTTCTTTCTTGTAATTAAGATTATTTCGAGCTCGCTCTAACAGTTTTTTGTTGGTGATCTTTTCACCCAAAACTTCCCGGGCTCGTTCTTTAGCGTTATAGAAGTCCTCGAATTTCTCGAAATGATACCGCTTGCCATCCCGTGTCGTAGCATTTGCCAATCGATTCAGAAACGCGAGCTGATAAATTTCTCTTTCTTTGTTTAAAAAACGCTTTTTATAAGCCTTTTGGTAGAGTCTCATCTCTTTAAGCGTCATTCTTCGAGCCTCGAGCAACGACACGCCAAAGTCAGCCATAGCATTAGTGATTAATTCCTCGTATGTATCGGCTGAGCTTTGAAAATCACTTACTCGGTCGCCTCTTCCACGCGCTTCACTGTCGCTTTCGTCAATGGTTGCGTGCGTAATTCCGATAAAAAATCATCGAATAGTGAGTCTAGTCGGTCATTTTCAGCCTCTGCTATGACATAGGCTTCAATACCTTTAACAGATGGCTTCTGACGTTCTGTGATTGTTGCTGCTTGAATGATGTCGAGCAAAATTACTGGGTTCTTTTGTTGCAAGTCAACGACTGCGTGTTGTACCCCGAAACCGAACGAAACACCACCGTCTGAAACCGCGTAGCGCTTATCAAGTTCACGGATAAATTCGAAGCCGTATGTCAAAGTGTAGTCTTTATTTTCGATAGTGATTGTGTTCATTGTTTTTAACTCCTATGTTTTTTTAAAATAAAAAGCCAAACTGAAACAGCTTGGCTAAAGTAATTACATTTCTGAAATTAGAGGGCAGTAATTGCAGTAGTGTCTTGGAATGTGTACTGAATCTCTTTGATTTGATCAGGTGTTAGAGTGGCTTCCCCAGGTTGGGGTTTGCCCTCAATTGACATTTCTGACTCAATTTCAACGAGTTCCTCGACATTAGCGGGTACTTTCCAATTTGATAATCGGCCGATGGCGTAAAGAGAGCCATACTTGCCGTTGCTTTTCTTGTCAGCTAGGTCAATCTCCCAAACTTCTACCTTATATCCATCAATTACTGATTTCTTAAGCATTTCATTAAGGTCGTCTTTAGTTCCAATTGCATTGATTGAAAGTGTCGTCTCAAGACCGCCGTCTGCAACAACAGCCCCGTCCTTAGTTTTAGTAGTGTCGGCATCTCGTGAATATTCCCACTCGTGCTCAGTTTGTAGTGCGAGCTTAGCCGCTGCTGTCTTGTCTCCGAATTTACGGAACATCAAAATTTTCTCTTTACCTAATTGTGCTTGATTTGTTTTAATTTCAGCCATGTTTTCCTCCTTTAAACAAATTTAAAATAAGTCTCAACGACAAAATGATATAGCACCTCATCTGTGCTGTTATCTCTATTGCTATCAATAGACGACTGGTTCACTTCTGCGAAGAATTGTGTGCCGTCTATATTTTTGATAGTAAAAAAGCTAGACATCAACTGTCCAGCCATATCTGATAGTAGTTTTCGGTCATCCACACTCCCCCAAACATGCACAGTAGACGATAAACGACCTATCATGCGTGACTTTGTAGCTTGTGGCAAGACCGTTGTTTCTCCCATTACAACAAAGGGATAAGCCGCGCCTTCAGGCGGTAAATATGTGTATGTGTCATAGCCTAAGCCACTACTAATACGATACATTTCATCATGTAATAGTTGATCAGGTTGTTTCATCTTATTCCCACTTAGCCATTTCTTCGACCATTTCTGGCACTACTTGATCAAGTGCTGGCCTCATAAATGGCTGTGCCTCCATTTTCCGCGTTCCTACTTCGAGGTATCCTGAATAGTTGGTCAGCGCTTCAACAACTGCCCTGTCGCTTCCAGCTTCTAAGGTAATACTTCTACGAGTTGCCCCCGTTGAATACCCTTTATTAAACTGCGCTTTACTGACCGCGGCCTCTTTTAACTTAGCTCCGTATTTTCTTAAAACCTTTGAACGTTTCTCGGGTGAGGCGTTCTTTAATAGGCTTTGAGCCATCTCATCCAATCCCTCAAATTTAATTGTAACCATTAACCAACCACCCTGTTTGCGTATATTGTATACCGTCCCGATGGATAGCTTCTCGTAGTTACAGGCTTGTATTGGTGGCCTTTATACTCGATTGTGTCTATTGCGGCTGTGATAGGGCTTCTAAGTCTAATAACAATACTGTTAGTATTTAATAGCTCCCCTAGTTTGGCTTGTAGCTCTAGGCTCGCCCCTGTGACGTTGCATGATATGGTTTTAGTCTGCTCTTTACCGCCAATCATACGGCCTAAAGTGGGATCGTAGCGCTGTTGTGTCTTATCGTTGTATTTTAGCGTTACTTTGTCGGCGTATCTCATAGAAATAGCACCTCTCCCTCTTTAGCTTGTCCAGAATCCCCATAAATACGTTGCAACATGTCGTCATAGGGTTTAAACTCGTTCTCATTATCGTAATAAGACATAGAATGGCCATCTATTGACTCAGACCTAGCCCCTTCGGCCCCTCTGCGGTTAAATCGCTTAACAAGACAATCCTCAAAGATAAACCCCAAATTATTATCAATTTCGTCAACGTCATACTCAGCCTTGAAATGATTAACAATTCTCTCTAATAGAATACTAAGTAAGTTGTCGTCATTGATGTTAAGGTCAACGGACACGTTTTTGATGACTTTATTCTTGTCTAATAATGTAACCATATCCGCCTCATTTCTTGCTATTTAGTAACTTTCTTTGTTTTTCGTTTCTGCTTTTCACCTTGGACATATCCAAGATCAATCAGTTCCTCAACACGGTTACCGGTGTACGTGTCGCCGATATAGTAGACTTTACCGGTTTCTTTGTCAACGAATGCTTTTAATACGTAACTCATATCGATATCCTCTGGTTATACCGCTGGAATAACAGTCAACATGTACACATCATCCAAGCGTTCAAATGATGGCAATGCTACCATTGACACCTTAGTTTGTACGTTAACTGGGTCAGTAGTCTTGGTAGTTGTAACTGCGATACCGTTATCAACGATTGCAACGTCAGCGTTAACTGTGTTGTCAGCGAATAGATCAGATTCTTCTGGAGTTGTTCCAAATACAGTGTTTCCAAGAGGTCCGTTAGGGATAAGAGTCAAGTGACCGTCTGGGAAGAATTTAGAAACTTCGCCTTTGTCATTTCGGTATGTACCGTTTTCAATAACAATCTCCACTCCGAAATTGTCAGCAATATAATTCTCGAGCTCTGCTTTAGTAACTGCTCCGCCATCAGCTGCAAGTGGTTTGATAGCTTTGGCTGTAGATGCAGCCTTACGGATAAGCCCGAATGTTTTAGCGTTCAAAATCGCACGCTCTGGATTAAGACCAAGCTCACGCGCTGTCTCAATAGCTTCCTCAAGGTCAGCGAGAGGAGTTGCTTTTGGTTCAGCCCAGCTAGTAGTTACTTGTTTCTTATGGTCAGGTTTTACACCATAGTCAATATCTTTATTAACACCGCCGCTTGTAAAAGCGATCTTACCAGTTGCAAGCACTTGCATACGCATAGCTTCGAGGCGAGCGCGTGCACCGTTAATAAGAGTAACATCATCGTTAAAGATTCCGGCTACAATTGTGTTAATAAGTGCCTCGTTGCCAGTGTCTTTTACAAGATTAAGCTGTTGACGGTCGTTTTCTTTAACTAGTAAAGCCTCTTTAAAGAATGGCATTTGTTCATCATGAACATCAGCACTAACACGGTCACGGATTGTTACATTGGTATCAAAGGCTGCGGCTTTCAAAGCAACGGCTTGACCAGATGCCCCCTTGATATAAGATAATTTAGTTCCTAATTGTTTGCGTGCTGGGAAAATCGACTCACCCAAAGTTGAATTGATATTTTCTTGTAACGCATTGAAATATCCAGCGATATTTGCCGCGGTAACTTTATCATAAATAAGTCCCATGTTTTAATAGTCCCCCTTTTTATTATTTTTCAGCGATGAATTTCACAAGTGGCAAAGCTTTCTTAACAGCGTCAGTTACATCTCCGCCGTTAACTTTTTCTTTATAAACCTCACCAGCGTAGAGCACTGAAACAGCGTTGTCGCGTGTCAAATCTACGTCATATAGAACGATTCCCTCTGGTGCTGTTTTGTTTTCTACAACTGTTTTTGTGCGGTCGTCAAAGATTGAACCATCTTTACCAGCTACCAACGTTCCGGCCTTGACGTATTTCTTCCCATCGACTTCTACACCGGCGTAAGTTTTATCTACAGTTGCCGCTACTGCCTTATAAGGTAGTGAGCGGACAATGTTAGATGTATCGAAAATTTTTGATAATGACATATTTCCCTTTCCTTTCTTAGATAAGACGAGCAGTCGTCACGTTCGTAGACTTAGCAAGTTTGGCCCCAAAATTATCAGTCTGAGTGCCGCCAACGCTTGCCGCTTTAGGCGCATTCTGGCGGATGGTAGTCTTTACTTTCTCAGCTACGGCATCGTTGAAGACTTTCTCAAATGTTCCGACCATCTTAAGAGCCTCGGCGGCGTTTCCGGCATGGCTAAACATTTCAGCCAATTCAACCGGCAACCCCTTAGAAACGAGGTCCTCCTTAACGGCCATGTTGAGTTTTTCAAGTTCAAACTGTGCCACCTGCTTCTCAAATTCTGCTTTTTGGTCTTCAAATTCCTTGCTAGCCCGCTCAGCAGCCGATAATTTAGAATAGTCTTGTTCTTTCTTTAACGCTTTAGCGATTGCCTCATTGATTCGAGTTTCTTCGCTCTTTTTCTGATTCTTCAAAGCAGTTTGGACTGCTTTGTTTACAATACTATCAAGTTCTGACTGTGATTTCGGTGCTTGAAAGTCGCTCGATTGATCTGACTCAACGTCATGCTCAACGTCTTGGCTTACTTCCTCAGTTTCGATCGTTTCAACTGTTGTGTTATCTGTTTCCATTTTGTTCTCCTATCTAGTCCCACAAGCTATACACTTTCTAAGCCACGATATGGTTAGCTACTCCTTATCTAGTCTTGTCTAGTGTATTCACTTACGAGCCACGCTAGTTTTTATTTAGGGCCTTTTTAAGCCCTATACACCACCCGAGGCACGACCTCGGTTGTTTCTTAAAAGTGGTGCACTATTCGACCTCAGCTATTGCACATCTGCAATAAGGATGTATAGGCGGCGCGTTAGTTCCGATTTGCATGTCGGTAATTCTAACGGGTTTCCTTTCCGTTCCACTTCCTATACCTCTACAAATCGAACAAGCTCGACTCTCTGGCATTAGTTTAAAAAACTTGTATCCATTTTCTTTGATGATGTCCTGCTGCGCTAGTGTCTGTACTCTAGCGTGCTCAGTAATAGCTAAGCGCTCTGCGTCTTTGCGAGAGGCATCCATATGCTTTCGAATCCGTCGGGCGATTGTTATGCCGTTATCGCCTCGAATAAGTGCCCGCGTTACCTCTGTTCTAACTAACTGCCTTAGTTGTTCATTTCTGCCCCAAATTCTTTCAGACCACGTAGCACCCTCAAAGTTTGCTTTGACAGCTGTCTCCATCGCACGCGCTAGGATGTTGCCCTTTAGAACAGTTTGATCTAATAGGCTACCTCTTGCCATTTCAGCTTTATAAGCGTCATTCAGATGTCTCTGTATGATTTTTTCTTCATCATTAGCCAGAGCCATTAGTTCAAGCTCTAACTGATGAATAAGAAGCTCTCGCCTACCGACAGACATCGAGAAATTGTAATTTCTTAGTTCCTCGTTAGCTTTAGCGCTGAAATCTTTGTTTTCAACATAGCGCCTTGCTTTACTTTCAAAGCCCTTAACATCAAAATCGTCAGCTCGTTTTTTTGCTTCTTCAATAGCTAGCCCATTTTTTTTAGAAAAATTCTGAATATAGGCATTCAACTCTTTTCGGAGTTCGGCCAGTTGCATCCGATAGAGGTCTTTGAGTTCTTTTTTTAACTCTGCCTCTGTCTTTTTGTTTGTTCGCTCTCGTTCTCGTTGGATACGTTCAGACCAGTATGTCATACGTTACTCCTCCGCGGCATTGTCTACGCTGTCTATTTCTTCGCTGTCAGCATATTCCCCTACTTGTTCGGAAAACTTACTAGAGTAGCCGTCAAATTCAATTTCAGACGCCTCTTTGTTAATCTTCTCCAATTCCTCACTAGGACTTTCAACCAAACCTGATAGGCTCAGAGCTGTCTCTTGAGAGACTTGACCACCTAAACCTGATAATACTTCCACTTGTTCAGCAAGCGAACGTGGTAAGTTTGGTGTAAAGATAACTGTTAGTAGACTCTCATCGAAGCCTTTAAACTCATTGACTAGTGAGCCAATACGAGCAGCGAGACGATAGCGACGTTTAAGCCCTTTAGTAAACTCTGACTGCGTGTCGATACGATCCTGGTCTAACCCAAACAGCTTATATTTAAGAGCTTCGCCTGAGGCGTTGCCGCTGAAATTCTCGTCAGACATGTCTGGCGTACTAGTAAAAATATGAATGTCTTTATTTAGTCGAGTCTTATAAGCCTCAACACCAGTAACGTCATAAGACTTCGTGAGGTACTCAGCTCTTATCGTTCCCTCTTTGCCATCTGCCGATTTAGGCGGTTTAAGTTGCATGAGGCGCGTGCGTTTCATATCGCTGGCATCCATGCCTTTAGGTAATGCCAAATCTCCATAAATCGCAAGGATAGCGTCAGCCATATCACACATGTGGTTAGCTGTGTCAGATTCTGCACTATCATATAAGTCAATTAAGTAGAGTTCAGTCTCATAATCACCAATGCCGTCAACGTTATTCAGAAACTCAGTAATTGGCACAGTACCAAATGCATGAGGTGTGATTGATATCTCTGCAAAATCATCCGAAGCGTCAAGAGTATAGATATATTCAGATGTGTAAACTTCGATAACTTCCTTAGCACCATCTAAGAGACCACGCTTATAATAACGGACAGCCGCAACTGAATTGTCTTCTAGAGAGTTGTCATAGATTACAAACGTCTCTAGTGGGTTGAGCCTCTTGATACGCGTCTCATCGTACTCACTGCGATAGATAAGCTCATAAGCTCGACCAACTTGCGACAAGTCTCTAATAAGCGTTCTGTTGTGTGTATCGATGTCATTAATACGCCCTAGGCGTTTAATTGCCTCATTATTTTGAGTGCCACCGTCTTCGTCCTCATATTCAACTCGTATGGGGTTACCAGCAAGATACCCAGTTTTGAATTTGCTAATCATACGGCCGTAATTATGGACTGCGCGCTTGTCTGACATCTCTTTGTCTTTACGTCTGCCAGACTTGAGAATGTCATGATTCTCTCCCCGTGCGTAGTCCATAAGCTCTTGAATTCGTGGCGCTTGTCTCAATTTATGGTGATTGATGAAATTCTTCAACAATTCCCAATTATTAACCATGACTTCCTCTAAGCTATCAGCTCGATAGCGAATGCGTGATTCTCGATGGAATCGCAAGTTTAAAACTTGGTCTTGTCCTGTACTATCTGTAAATAGTGTTTGTTCCATCACTTCTCCTAACTAAACATACTGAGCAAGTCATCATAGCTTGCTCGTTCTGTACTACCGATGACATAATCAGAATATATAGCGTATCTCACACTATCAAGCACGTCATCAAATTCTTTCAATGGTTCATCTTTCGTGCTATTCTCTTTCCATCGGTACTGGTATATCTCATCAAAAAAGCGAGGTACAAATCCCCGCTTAACGTATAATTTCTGTTCTTTGAATAATTTAGCGATAAGCTCGATGCCAGCTATCACTGACTTGTTAGCGTTACTAATATCAAATCCTTCACTCTCAAATCTTGCTACGTGTTCAGGGCGGGCACTATCAGCATAAAATGGCATATTACCGTAGATGTTGGTTAGCTTTCTAGCTTGTTCTACCCACCAGTCTATCTCTTTGAATTGTGCCGCTACACCGTCAACGAGATAGTAATTGCCATCTACACCCTCGCCAACAATCACGATTGATCCGTAGTGAGTATATCCCCAGTCGATGCCACCAAAGTAGCGTTTCATTTCTGGCAATTCATCAACTACGTGTATCTTACTGTCATAATCAGCGTATATAGATCCCTCTGCTACTGTCCAGAGTCCTAGAATATCTCTAGAGTAGAATTTACCCTTTGGCGTAGCTGCCTTAATAGAATCGATATAGCGTTTTGACAGGAACGTATTGTCATCAAGCTTGAAACTAAAATCTATAATTTTGCCATCATTCTTGCCGATGTAATCACGATTAAGCCAATGGTTAGGGTTGTCTGGGTTACTGTCCCAAACTATACGAGCCCCCTCACCTGAGCACCGTGATATAATCTCCTTGAAAACAACCTCGTTAGCAAGTGATGCCTCATTAACATAAGCGCCGAACGCTGTAAAACCGCGGGCACGTTTAAGACCACTAATTGAACCAGTGTAAACTTGGACAACTTTAACTCCACAAAAAACAAAAGAGCCATGTTTGTCATATCTAGGCTCAAATCCGTATTTATTATAAAGCTCTTGCAACACGTTATTCTGTATCGAAGTCGACGACGTACCCGCTAGGATGTAAATAGGTTCATCCACACCCAAACGGTCTGCAATCTTCCTCACACGGCTTAACTCGGTCACAAACGTATCGTTGTTAACGACGGTCTTGCCTGCTCGCTTAGCGCCGTGAAGACCACAGATAAACCAATCGTGATTCCAGATATAGTTAAGCACTTCTAACTGTCTCTTGGTATAGAGCTTACTCAAGTCCATCGCTTACAGCTCCTTTAATGATGTCAAGGAAGCCAGCTATTTTCTCATCTTGACCCTCATCACCACCAACTTGGGCCTTGAGTTTCTCAATCTCAAGTTGCATTTTCTCAGCTTGTTTCTCTGTCGGATAGCGTTTCATAAGCTCACTACCTGCCTTGATGACCTCGGAGATGGACGGAGGCTTCTTAGTTTTAACAAACTGACCTGTAGCGGCGTTCAGCTCTACGACTTCTTCCATGAGTTCTTGACGTAAAATCGAAGTGAAGACTTGCATAACTTCGTCTTGTTTTGCTATTTTCTTCTTCTCAAGCTCTTTCAGTCGTTCTTCGATATAAGCCTTGATTCTGTCATTTTCTAACAATTTATGAGCTCTAGTTTTAGAGTAATTTTCAGAATATCCAGCTTTAAGAGCCGCATTGTAAGCTATGCCAGAAATCAAGTATTCATCCGCAAATATTTTCTGTCGTTGATTTAGCCCAATATGTCCACCTCCTTCATTACTTAATCAAAAAAAGACAGCCCACAAATGAGCCGTCTTCCTTTTCTTCTTCGATAATATAATAATACCACTTAAAACAGTTAATAGAGACCGTGAAAATTCCGCTAAAATACCATTTTTTTCAACGCTCCACAATTAACCGACCATCACGATACAATTCTGCGAAAGCTAGGATAGAGTTGTTTAAAAGCTCTTGGAATGCAGTGCGTTCAAAGCCGATTGATTGAGCTATCTGCCAGTTGGGTTTGGGTGGAAACTCTAGATATTTTTCTATCAGTATCCTACGATAATCTGGACGATATAGACCACTGACGGCCTGCTCTATAGCTTCCAACTCATTAAGTGCATCAACTCGCCTAATTGCAATGTTTTCAACTGGCTTATTTACTCCACCTGTGCCACGGGGCATAAACGTAAACTCTTGCGTTATTTTTTGCTCAGAGCTATCGTGTGCAATCTCTCGCCACCGTGGATATTCTCGAAGTTTTCGCTTGCAACCTCTAATAGTTGCTTTTTCATCAATTTCCGGCAACAGCATTATTCGACCCCTTTTTGTGTTATAATAGTATTGTTATTTTCCAAAAAGAGAGGGCTGGCGTTTATTGCCGGTCTTTTTTTGTCCTCCTTTCTAGCAAAAGATGCCATCAAAGCCTTTTGCTATTTAATTGGTGTCAAGGTCTGTCAGCTTGACGTTTGGTCGAAAAAGTTACCTAGTAACGACAGACAATAGCTAGTGAGGGATTCGAACCCTCACAAGCCCATTGAAATCGCTTTATATAATGTACGTTTAACACTTTCTTTATTACGACCGAGATCACCTTTGGTGCGATATTCTAAATAAATCCGATCAACCTCTTTGTCTAGGCTTTCTGGCCACTCATACTTATTAAAGACGTACTTAGCTATCTTTCCGAATAATTCTCTAGAAAGAAGTCCTTCTAGTTGTATCAATTTTCTAGGTGTTAAAACTCCAATTTCTGTATATACTGTGTTAATTGCTGTTAGGATTGTTTGAGCTTGTCGATTTGTGCAGCCTTTCACTTCCATGATATAGTTCACTACACGGTTACGGTTTTCTGCTCTTAATACTTCGATTTCCTTGCGAAGCTCTCGAAAAAGTTCCTTAGTCAGCCCAGCGTTAGTTTTATCAGCATTTGGCTTACATGACCCACTTCTGGCAGAGTAGTTCTCTAACAGATACTCTTGTAAGTCGTTCACTAGACCGTTCGTAAGATACTCACGCATATCTTCCAGAGTTAAAGGTGAAAGCTTCGAGCGTTCCTTAACTACATTATCAAACCTTTGAAAATATTTTCTAGCCGCCATTCTATTGCATATCTTGGTTTCCATTATGTATTGAGTTAGTGTCCTACGATGTTCTTCCCTCAATGCATCAAACTCTAGAGTTAGCCGTTGATATAGCTCTTTAGTCAATCCAGCGTATTCATATTTCTTCATGGCTTAACAACTCCTCAAGTAATTCTGGATTTTCATAGATATTTCCGATGATTTTTCGTTTTCGTTTATTCATTCCAACCAATCTTTTAATAGTTTGTATCCCACACTGCAACCTTCGATTGATATTTCTGGCAATTCATCATGACTAAAGTTGTAATTTATGCTTTTGTTTAGTGAAAGAAGCATAATTGGTATTCCTCTTGGATTTGTGAATGTAGATATTGATATATTTCGTTCAAAATGTTTGTATTTAAGACTTTCGTCATAAGCCTTGCTAAATGCTCTTGTGTACTGTTTCTTTCGTTGTCGTTTATTCATTTCAGTTCCTCTAATAATTCTGTATTTTCGTAGATGTTTCCTACAATATAGCAGTCAGCATGTCGTAGCCACAATTCACATCCATGCTGCGAAGATTCAAGTCGGTATGTTCCCCCTATGCTTCTTACAACTTCGTAATAGGTTGGATTAGAATAGAAATTCATAGACATTTTCACTATATCTCCTTCGAATATTTCTCTACCGTTATAATCAGTCAAACCTGTTGATTGCATTAAAACTATGTCATCGAAATCGTAGTAATCTAAATCCCTGCTATCTGGTAATCCTTGTTCAAAGCTATCTGGTAATCCGTGTCCAAAATAAATTGTCTGTATACAAATACTCTTATCCTCGAAACTCATAGCGATTATATCCTCATCTTCATACATTGTTTTACGGATTTTGTCCCATGCTCTGTATCTTGGTATCATTGTCCTCTTCCTTTCAAATAGCTAGGTATATCATCACCAACGTTAACACTGTTGTATTGTTCTTTAGTCACTAGAAACTTGCCATACGCCCCACAATCGATCGTGTATAATTTCCCTATCATCTGCTTACCTGTGATTTTCCCATGCATTATAGCGGCATTATCGGCCTTATACACGATAATAGGTTTCACTGGTCTGTTAACCACTCGTAGAACAGTGGTCACGTTAATCGCTAGCGACACCACTAGTAGAATTGTGGCGACTGCCAGCTCGTTATAAGTCCTCTTCTTTAACAAACGTTCCATTTATCATCTTCCCTTTTCGGTTTTTAATCTCTTCGTATGCCAATAGGTTTAATTGGTGAGCTATTTCAATGATTGTTTCCAACATATCACCATCTATTGCTTTCTTCCATTGAGTCTTAGGGTCACTTTTATCTAATCCGTTGCTAATAGCCCACTCGTTAACCTTAGCGATTAGATCAGTGATATTGTCCTTTGCTGATACATCATCAATACCTAATAGATAACCAACGCTAACGCCAAAGTATTCAGCTAGCTTTTTGGCTTTTCCTATACTGATTTCTCCGTACCCATTTTCCCAGTTCTGCAATGTTCTATAATGCAAACCTATTTGCTCTGCTAGTGCTTGTTGAGATAACCCTTTATCTTTTCGTAACTGCTTAATTCTATCCACTTACTTCACCTCTTCTACTTCAATACCATCGCAGTCGAACACCCAACCGAACCCATTAGCTTCTAGCTCTTTTCGGGTGTGCTCCCTTTTGTCCGTGTATATGTTGTTGTAGAAACGGAAGCCATTTGTTACAGTATCCACTAAGTAGTCAGGTGATTCACTGTTTCTTTTGAGAATAACCCTATACATCTTCTCTTTCTCAACCTCATAACCATAAATCCAAGCTATGGCAAAAGTTTCTTGATTAATTCTAATCCAATGGATTGTTTTTTCGTCTTGATTGTTAGCCCTTAATACATTAAGATTCATAGCATCTGCTAAAGTTAAAGGTAAATTCTCTTTGCAAACGCAAATCCAATCCGCCACAAATTGTGGAACTACAGGTTTTTCTGGTTCGTGGATTTGGTTAACAATATGGATAGCTGTGTCTCGCATTATTGCAAAATCGTCATATGCTTGCGTGCTCTGTTTCTTAATTTCCTTAATCGCTTCCTGCTTATTCATATATTCCTCACTTTCAACCGTCAACTAATGGTTGTTTGTTCGTCATAGCTTAGCAATAAAGCATCGTCTTTGAAAGGATAGACATCGTAATACATCACTTCGCCTTCTTCTGTCCAAGCTCTAAATTTTTGTTTCATTTTCCACCTCTTTCGCAAACTGCCAAGCCCATTCAAAATCTTGCTTTATTTCAGATTCGGTGAGGTGTAGATATTTTGGTTTGTTAATGTTAGGGTTTAACATGTCAAGTATTAACCTCCCTGTACTTTGTTGTTTAAACAACACTAGTTTTCCACCTATACTGTTCGGATTTGGTATTTCAACGGTGTAAAGTTTTTCTTGCTCGACTATAATGTTAGGATAGGATAACCATGCTTTCGCTATAATTTCTGTGTAATCATCCTCTTGTTGCTTGATATATAAACTTAATTCAACATCATCGAAAACATCCTCTAAAGCATGAGATAGCCTACATCCCTCTTCCTTATATTTTTTTATCCACTCCGCCACAAACTTTGGCACTGTAACTTTCTGTGGTTCGTCTACTTTCGGAAACTTATATATATTTGGTGCAAAAGTTCTAAATCCTGATTCCGCCACTTCAAGTTCTAAAGTATTCATTAAATGTTTATGTTCTTCAATTAATTTTACAGGTATAAAATCCGTACACCCATCCACTTCGTAAAAATCATTCTGTTTCATCTGTTTCCTCTTCATCGTATTTCCATACTGCTTCATTTTTATAAGGTGCTTTAATTATATGAATCGCACCTTCGTTATTGACTGGAATAATAATGTCACCTTTTTTATCAATAAAACCCTTAACCCAAACATTCTTTACATTTTTTTATTTTATCTTTTCCGTTCATTCATCCACCTCCATCAATAGATACTCCCAATAATTATCTTCTACCATCAGCATGTCCCTACGGATTTCAATACCCAACCGTTTTAATCGTGTAACGCTACGATTATCTTTTTCAATAATTTTTGTATACTCTCTAATGTTCAATTTCAATCTTTGTTTAATTAATTCAAGTTCCCTCATTTTTCTACCTCTTCGTTTGCATTCTCGATCTTCTCAATCGCTTCCTGTTTATTCATCTGCTTCCTCTTTCATCTCTACTGTATACATTCTCGAATTTCTATATTTAACACCTCTCAAATGATGCACTCTATTGAGAGCATTATCCTTGTTATAATAAATTTCTACATCATCTTCAATGTGGTCATAATATGTAATAACTTTGTATTTCATAACTCTACTAATCTCTTTGCGTTTTCACTTGTTCTTTTTGCGTATGACGGTGTTCCGTAGCAAGTAACGGAACGCACTGAAATTCCTAACTGCTTAGCAATCTCACGTTTCGTGCCCATAGCCAGTAGTTCATCTCCTTTATAAAGAGCATATTCCTTTACTTTCTGCATAATTCTCCCATCTCCTTTAGTAATTCATCATCTGGTAACTTCTCTAGCGTCAGTATCCTGTTGAGTTTATTTGTACTAATTCCTAACTTATCGCTGATTAAGTCTATGTCTTCGTGGTTTTCTAAAAACCATCTATCAAACTCTTGCGTCTGCTCTAGCACGCTAGTATGATCGTAATGACCTGGTGCATAGATGCCAACCAACTTATCCTTAACTTTGCTTTTCATTCCAGCTCCTTGATTTCAAATTCAATACGTGGATTTTCACTATATCGTTTCTGTGCGCTCAATTTGCAAACGATACTATCATCCGTCCAAACAATACCCTTCTTGTCCAATTTGTTGTATCCAGCGTTTGAGATACTATCAAAAAGTGATTTGACAAGATTATCAATATCTGGCTTTCTGATATGCCAAAGTTTTTCAGCCATGAATTTCTTGAATGCATCCCACGTTTTAGCTCTAGCTTTTGGCGTTGGCTTTTTTGATACGTTCAAGGGTGCTTTCATGTAAAACGTGACATCTACCGAGATTGGTCCATCGAAGAATTGTCCGTCATATTCTTGCTCAATGAGCTGTGAACATTCGCGTCTCCACGCTTTCATTTTAGGGTCTTCATAAGTCCCAAACTTACTGAAACGTGGTCTCGTTTGAGGTTTGGGATCTATATTTAAAATCATCTTCATAGCAGTATATTAGAATGGTAGGCCATCATCACTGATGTCCATAGGATTTCTACCCCCGAATGGGCCGAATGGGCTACTTTCTCTTGAATTGTTTGGTGCTTGCTGTTGCGGTTGTTGATTATAACCACCATTAGCATTGCCACCCTCACGAGCTGCACGACTTTCTAGCATTTGAAAATTTTCAGCGACAACTTCTGTCACATATACTCGTTGACCTTGCTGATTCTCGTAGCTACGTGTTTGAATGCGTCCAGTAATGCCAATCAATGCCCCTTTTTTGGCCCAGTTAGCCAAATTTTCAGCCTGTTGTCGCCAAATGACACAGTTAATAAAGTCAGTTTCACGCTCTCCGTTAGCGTCTTTAAAATTACGGTTAACCGCAAGACTGAAAGATGCGACTGCGATGTTGCTACCTGTGTATTTAAACTCTGGGTCTTTAGTTAATCTTCCAACTAAAACTGTATTGTTAATCATGTTTTTTCTCCTCTTAAAAATTATAAAATTTCATAGTTTATAAAGTTATCTTCCAGCAATTTAGCAAATTGATGCCATTGCTTTTCACCCCTGCAAAAAGTTAGTGATAAGTTAACCTTGTAAGGCTCGCTAAGTTTCACAGATTCTTCTTCGACTGGTTTGATGTCTTCGATAACTTCACCAGTTTCGGCATTGACTGCCTTAATATCCTCGCTAGCCGATTGTTTAGCTAGTGCTTCAATTTCTGCCAAGTGTTCGGCCTCTGCTTGTTTTTTAGCCTCTGCTTGTCGCTTGACCTCGATAGCTGTATCGCGGTCTTTTTTCATCTGTCTCAAAACTTCAACAAACGGTGTACCATTTTGCAACTCTCTGACATACGGGGCAGCTGGTAGCTCATACTCATGAGTATGTTCCTTAATCATGTCGATATTTGCCTTGTATTCCTCAAGTCGGTCATACTCGGCCAAAATAAGGGTATCAATCTTTTCCACTGTTTCCTTTTTAAGTTCAATCTTGTTAGTTCTGAAACAGCCTTTCAAAGAGAAGTCATTATACTTTTCTTTAAACGTATCCTTATCAAGCCCAGCAAGTTCGCACTTTTCTTCAAAAACGTATCTAACATGGTCAACTCTGAGCATTTTTTGATGCTCTTCAATCTCATCCCGCTTTTCTCTCAAAGTGTTGAGAAGTCCCTTTAATGGTGTGTATGATTTCTTCAAATTCGCCTCAAATTCAACAAGCGGATTCTTATATACTTTTGAGATATCTTTGCGTTTTCTTTCTAAATTGTCGTAAAGAGATTTGTAGCGCGTGATTTCTTTCTTGATCTCGTTATATTCCAAGCCATCGAGCTGCTCATTAGATAGCTCACTGACTGCCTTTTGTATAGCTTTATCAAACGCTTCAAAATCAAATCTAATTGTTCCTGGCGTGTATTTTGGCTCTATAGTTTTAAGAAAATTATTGGTAATGTCTTTCATATTTAACCCTTCCGTTGTTTTATTTTATCTTGAATGTCGTTCGCTAAAATATCGAACCCAGTCGTCAACAATTCGCTAAAATTGTTTAGCTTATACTTTCCCAAATAGTAACGGGCCACGGTTTCAACCGGTTGACCTGTTACCTTCGCTAACTCATCAATTAGTTGATTAATCTGATTGTGCTGTTGCTGGTTGATATAATTAGCTTGTTGATGGCTTTGCATTTGATTGTGATTCTGGTTTGGTCTCATACTCTGTTCTGCCACTTCGAAGTGGTCAACATCTTCCTCTCCGATTGCAAATAATGCTTGCAAGGCATACTTTCCAGCATAAGATTGTACAGCTCCTACCCACTGAGGCTCATTCATTTGCTTTAACTCTCCGTTGCGCGTTTTCAAAATCGGCACTGGAGACAACTCTGCAAACGCTTGTGCTTGCACTTTTTCATCTTTGTTAGATGCTGTTGCAATCGCCTTGATGAAAGTCTTTCCAGAAAATTCAACAAGTTCATAATTTACTACTACGTTCCAGTTCGATTTCAAATTTTTAAAGACGTTATAAATGTCTTCAACGTGCCTTGAAGCGTACTTTGCAGATCCTTCTTTCTTTTTCTCAAGCTGCATTTTTTGTTGCAATTCAGTAAACGTCATTTCTTCCATGTTGTCTCCCTTTCTATGCCCTTAATTCTCAATTTAATGGGGTGTAGTACAATTTTAACGGTTTACTAGTCTATTTATACTAACTAGCAAGACACACGCCTTAAAATCGATTTTAGAAGGGTTTTCTAGTGTTGGCTAAAAATCTGCGTTGATTTCTTAGCAAAATACATATATTCGTTGATTTTACTGATGAATGAGTATAAATCTAATTCATCCATCATTTTCTGTTTGTGCCCTTCTGATACTACAAGCCCATTAATACGCTCGTAGTCCTCAAAGAGCTTTAGTTTAACTTCTGTTTCTGTCATAGCATCATCCTCTTGTCTTGCTGTGTTTTAAACTTGTAAACGTGTTCGTTAGTAGTTCCCAGTCCAGTCTTCTTGAAAATCCTTGAATATACACGTTTACCATATGTGCCCATGATGTCCTGTGGGCTTAAGTTTGTCGTTATGATTGTCTTTGTGCGCTTGTTCAATATGCTGTATAAGATACCGCTAGACCACTCTGTTACTTTTTCAGTGCCCACATCATCCAATACAAGCCACTCAGATTCAGATATACGTCTGATGTATTCTGCTTCTAGGCTGAAATCTTCCTTGATTTTGGCTAGCAAGTCGACAACGTTGATGAATAACCCCATCTTCTTAGTGTGGTCTGATAAGGCCTTAAGCGCTGAATAGGCTAGATGGCTCTTACCGACACCAGTATCACCGATGAGGACGATATTGTAGTCAAGTCCGTCTAGGTATCCCTTTAGTTGACCTCTAACGTTCTTTAGGTCTTCTTTTTGCTCTTTAGTAATAGCGTGGTAATTTTCAAAGCTGGCACTTCTCAAATCATCATCCATCAAACTGAAATCTTTTAGGAAGTATAGACGTTTCTGCTCTTGCTCACGCTCAAACTGTTCTTGTGCTTTAATAGAATTCTGTCGCTCTTGCTCTTCACGATGGCACGTCTCACATACAGTGTATGGCTTGCTGTTTGGTAGCTGAATAGTGACAAAGTTTCGATTGTGCTTCTCGCAGTATTTATCACTAGTAGTCATATATAGCTGTCGCATCTGTCTAGCTGTCTGTTCTAAACTCATAGAAGTGACTCCTTAATACTTACTGCAAGCTGGTCCAAATTTAGCGGTTTGGTTGTCGTTATTCTTACGGCCCTCAAAACTTCGCTGTTCTTCGTCTTGTTGGGCAATTGTTTTGATTCCATTCTGTGCCCAAGATTTTAAGATAGAATTGATATATCCAAAAGAGCGTTTAGAATTGTCAGCCGCTCTATCTATGGCACGTTTGACTAACATGGTTTCCATCTTATCTAAATCAATGTAATCTTTTAGTTTTTCCATTTGATAGCCATCTAGTGGCCCAATCCTTTCTTGATAGTATTCAAAGATATTTAAATCAGATTGACCATCAGCAGCAGAAGATGGCTTTCTACTCTCTGCTTCTACTTCTGTCTCTATATCTATTTTTAACTCTGTATCTTTCTCTTTCTCTATCTCTATCTCTGTTGGACACTGGTTGGACATCGGCTGGACATTGTCCAATTTGGTTGGAATTTGTCCAACTTTTTTTTTTCGATTCTCTCGCTGGTATCGTGCCCAGTTTGTTTCTTGTTCGAGCAAAGCTTCAGCTTGCGGAAATTTAGCATTTCCGTCTGTGTCGATTTGGATAAGACCACATTTTGTAAAGTAAGCCATTGTCATGTTGACATCATCCTCGCTAACATCTAACTTAAGTGCTAGCTCTTGAATTAAGTTGTCCAAATAGCCTTCATAATACAGAACGCAATCAGTTTCTAAACTCTCAAGCATGAGTCGGATATAAATTACGGTCATTGCATAGCCACCGCTCATGTTCCTAAGTCGTTTAATAAACAAGTTGTCAAAGAATTTTTTATCAAATTTAAGCCAAAAATAGACTTTAGTTTTAGTTTTATTCTTAGTCATTTATGTTATAATCTCCATAGAATGTTTTTTTTACGACACGGGCAATTACCCGTGTTTTTTTAGCGCGTTCAATCCGCACCCATCCCCCGACGTACTTCGTAAATATTGAATTTTCAAGAAGGTATTTTTTGTTTATATTTATTTTATTTATATTTTGGGGTATTTAGTTGCACTCCGTACATCGGGGAGTGGCTACGGATTGAAACGGTTTAAATACTAGTATTGTTTATTTTCAGCTCGCATTTTTGCTACTTGCTGGCGCTCATACGCTTGGCGTGCTTCGTATTTGCGTTCATTTTCTTCCCATGACGTCCACTTTGGGACTTCTACTGTTTCTGTTTTCTTGTTTGACCAAATCCAGTTAAAAATTTTCATTTTGTTTCTCCTCTTTTATTAAAATACATGGACACCACGTTCTGCCCATTTATCGCATAAACGATTTTGAGCGTCCCCGTTGTATCCGCAGATATAGAATCCCAAACCATAGTTTTCTTCGCTATATCGTTTTTCAACGATTTCATATTCAAAGATTTTAACGAATTTTTTCACTTCATCTAAATCTTTTCCGCATGGATAAAACAACCAGTCGTCGTCGACAACGACGTGCCAGTTATTCCCTAGAACAGTTTGAATTTTCTTGTATTCAATATTTGCCATTTAAATTCCTTTCTCTTACCCTAACCGCACCAATGGACTAGTGAGACTTTTATATATGTTAAGGAGGTATATAAATGTCAATCGTTGGTACTTTTTAAGTTCCTCACTAGCCCATCGCTACGGTTAGGGATATTTTTCTAAAGATCTAAAATATTGTGCTTTCTTGATGTAGCAATAAAATCGATTGCTACATCTTTAAATAGATCTCTGCGTTTGCTGTCTGAGATGTCTGGTTTTCTGCAGACATCTCTGTAAATCAGACATTTTGTGTCGATGTCATCGAGTTTGCTCTTGACTTTGTCAGACAAAACCATCGTCTGATTGATGTAGAGGATTAACTCCGTAATATTGTCGAGAGCAGGGATGCCACCTTCCATCTTGTCAAAATCTTTTTTGAATTGGATAGCACAAGCTACCAAACTTCTAATATGATGATTGTTTGCCATGTTTTTTCTCCTTGAATCTGTTTCTAGTTTTCCACTCTATGAAGGACTTAAACCCTTCATAGTTGATGAAAACCAGTTTGTGCGTTGGGTTTACTACATAGTTTTTGAAGTCTTTGTTGTCCCTCATTTCTCGAATGAGGTTCTTTGCCATTGACTTTCCTAGACCTTCCCACCGCTGCATGAGGTGGTCGTAGTCCCCCCACTCAGCGGTCTCGTTAACTCCGACTGGTTTGTAAGTAATTTCCATAAACGTTACCCGATTTCTTTAAATCCTTTTTCTAGAGCGATAAGCTCTTTTTGTTTTGGTGTCTCACGAATTTCAAATTTTGTAAAATCGTCGTAAGATAAATCTTCCAAAAACTTAACTGCCTTCTCAGCGTCAACGTGCTTGATGTTAGTGTATTTTGTGACGTTAAAAGCTTTCTTCAAGCGTGAGTACATCAAGCGAATAAATTGCCCCTTCTTAGATGCGAACAAGTTATCACTTGGATGTGTTTTCTGTTCTTCAAAGTAGAAGTCAGCAAACACGCCAGCTTTTCGGAAAACAATGCTTTTGATTTTCGTAGCTTCACCGTCATCAATATGGACTTTCTTGTTGACTTCTTCGACAAGCAACTCAATGTCAGTTAGCTTTTGATTAGTCTTTCTAACATTTCTATCCATTTCGTCTTTCAAACCAATCACTTCATCCAATAAGTTTTGGTTAAATTTCGCTTGTTTGACGAGTTGCATAGCTTGTTCGCCTTGCATTTTTACTGTCTCGATAAGAACGTTGTCTTTCTTACTTTTCTTCTTACTCATTTATGATTTCTCCTTCTATAATTGTTCTTCCATTCTCTGGGATAATCTTGTTCATTTCGTCTAGCCAATTTTCAGTTAGTGTCAAGATATCTCTGAGTTTTTCAATCTGAGCGTCTTTTCCAATGCCTTGAATAAGCGTTTTAAATCTGAGCGGTGCCATTTCTTCGTCAAAGAAGTCTTCAAACTTGGTAACAAGCTTACTGAGATTAAAGATATTAGTCACGCTATTTTCTAGCTTTTCCTTATCAGCTCGTAAGTGCTCAATAGACTCTTTCAAGGCTAATGCTTCTGATGTTTCTTTTTCGAGCATTTCATAAGATGCTTCCTTAAGTCGTAAGCTCCTTTTGACTGAATCAAGCTCGTCCGCTAGGTCTTTATTTTTGCCTAGTAGTTGTTTGTTGAGGTCTTGCGTAGCTTGGTAATCTTGTGGGATGATTTCCTTTTCAATTACCTTTTCAGTGACCTTTGTTCGTTTGACACGTTCCAATTCACCCTTGACCGCTTCCAGTGCTTGGTCTTTGAGTTTGAGACGACGTCTTACCTCTTGCAATTCTCTGACTGTTGGTGATTCTCCTTGTTCAATCTTTTCAATTTGCTCTTGCTTCTCTTCCTCTGGAAGTGTTGCGATTAAGTAGAGGGCTGATGTCCCTAAATCGTTCAACGTTGAACGATTTGAAGAGAGTTGTTTCGCTATCGTCATCATCTTTCTAGCTTCACTGTGTGAAATTTTTATGTCATCTAGCCATTTTCCGAAATCTCCGTGAACGAGATTATTTTCTTTGACGTGTTGTAATCTTCTCCCAATTTCCCAAATTGATTGCCCAGCAATTTGCTTATGGTGTTTTATCTCTAACTCAATTTGAGAAAGATTATTTGATAATGCTATTTCGTTCATCTAGTTCCTTTCTAATATTATTGTTGCGTTTCGGGAACGATTTGTTTAAAAAAAATACCAATTTCATCTTTGTTATATCCTAAAAGGTTGGCTAGTGTAATAAGTTCGTCAGCAGAAAATGAGATTCTTCCATTTTCTCTCTTATTATACTGGTCACGAGCTAAACCCATTCGTTCAGCCATCTGTGCCTGTGTATATCCCTTTGCTACCCGCTCGGCCTTCACACGAAGCAAATCAACTTTCATAGGTTATCTCCTTTCTTTTGATTTTTATTACTTGTTCCTTGGAACAATTATAGTATATCTAATGTGTTCCCGTTTGTCAACAAAAAAATAAAAAAAATATAAAAAAAGTTTATTTCTGGGAACATATTGTTTATTTTTGGGAACTGTTGTATAATGTTTATACTATTAAATAAAGGAAAAAATGCATGAGAAACAACGATGAAATTATTTCACTAATAAAAAGCTATTTAGACAACAGTTCCATGTCAATGTCAGAATTAGCAAATAAAGCTGGGGTTTCAAAATCGACTTTATCAAGATATCTTTCAGGTAGTCGGGTGTTCCCGCTGAATAAAGCTGATGATTTCGCTCGCGCTTTAGGTTTAACAACAGAACAATTCTTGAATGTGAAACCTAGCCCGAAAGATACTTCTCCAACCGATATCGATGAAATAATAGCAAATGCCATGATGTTCGATGGCAAACCGCTGACTGATGATGATAAACGTGCTATCCGTGGTATTATTGCAGGTTATATGAGTAGCAAGGAAAAGTGAGGCTTTATGAATGAAAGTGAATTGCTTGAGCAGTTCGGCGTTTCTCTTTGTGAATTTAGCTCTAGCCAGTGGCCACGAGATGGGTTTTTAGACCCTATTAACCGTGTGGTCTACATCAATAGGGATTTACCAACCGAAAGACGTTTAAAGGTCCTACTGCACGAATTAGGGCACTTAGAACACGACCCTAAACACTATGAGCGTCTGCGAGAGAAATATGAGGCTCAAGCAAATAGAAATATGATCCATGAACTGTTGAAAAACGAAAATCTGGACAATTTTAACTATATACACTTCATGAAAAAATACAATCTCACCACTATTTGTGATGAGACTTTTGTAAAAAATGAATACTTAAAGTTAATAGAAACCTGAATAAACAGGTCGTAGATATTTATAAAGTTTAAAACTACGTGCAAAAACTGAATCACGTTAAAAGCTGGGAGGAAATTTTATGAAAAAATTATTGTCTTTTGGCTTACTAAGCCTTTCTATTATTGCTCTTGCTGCTTGTTCTCAAACCAAAAGCACGTCTTCTCAGACTAGCAAGACGTCAGAGGCTAAAACCGAGCAATCAAGTGAGAGCAAAGTGCCTAAAGAGTACAGAACGGCGGTGAGCAAAGCTAAGCAGTACGCTAGTACTGTTCCCATGTCTAAGGAGGGGTTGCGTTCTCAACTAGTAAGTTTTGAAAAGTACTCTCAAGAGGCTTCTGACTACGCTGTAGACAACGCTGGTATTGACTATAACAAACAGGCTCTTGAAAAAGCGAAGCAATATCAAGACACTTTAGCCATGTCCCCAGACGCAATACGTGATCAATTGGTAAATTTTGACAAATTCACTCAAGAAGAAGCTGACTACGCTGTTGCTAATCTTAAATAAAAAAAGACCTATAATCTCCCTCGCCAAAGTTAGATTATAGAGCTTAGCATCACAGAAAATAGAAAACACAATCATAGTTAAACAAACCAATAAGGTTATGTTTTTCTTTTTCTGTACCCATTTTATCAAAATTAAGGAGATATGACAATGTGGGTAGAAGAGTTACCAAATGGAAAATATAAATATTTCGAAAGATACAAGGACGCCTATACTGAAAAATGGAAGAGAGTATCTGTAACGCTTACTAGTTGCTCAAATCGAGCAAAGAAAGAAGCTCAACGCTTGCTTGATGATAAGATAGCTCAGAAAATAGAGTCATCAAGCACTACTAATGTATCGTTCCATAGTGCTTTCAACGAGTGGTGGGAATTTCATCAAAAACAGATTAAGTTAAGCTCAATCAAGAGCCTTGCAGCATCCGTTAAGCGAATATCTGACGCTATCGAACAAGGAACTATCCTATCAAATATCAATGTCAGACTTATCCAATCCTTGCTAGACACTGAAGACTGGACAGATTCACAGAAATATCGTGCCAAGACGGTATTAAATACATTCTTCGATTATGCTATTGATCAACAATTGATTAGCGATAATCCGTCGAGAAAGGCACGATTACCAAAGAAAAAGAATAAACTTGAGAAAAAGCAAGCCGCCAAGAATAAATACTTAGAACCAGACGAATACAGTCGATTACTGAGAGAGCTCTACCGAAAAGACATAACACTGAGATATGCTCTAGCGTGCGAGTTTATGCTCTTGAATGGTTGTCGTATTGGCGAATTAGCTGGTCTGACTGTTTCAGACTATCACAAGGAAACACGTTCTTTGGATATACACACCTCTTTCAACAGATACATACCAGAGAATGAAGGAACAAAAACAGTCGCTAGTTACCGAACTACATACCTAACTAATCGAGAAATGGAAATCATTGACCAGATGCTAGAGTTAAAAGAGTTAAGTGAAACAACCAATCCAGATTGGTATCATAGCGATAAGATTTTCACGACAAATACTGGCAAACCTATCCACAGCACTATTTTGAGTGCATCACTCCAACGGGCTAATGCCAGATTGGAAAAACCTATCGATAAGCATCTATCCCCTCACATTTTCAGGCATACCACCATAAGCATACTGGCTGAGAACAATGTTCCACTAAAAACTATCATGGATAGGGTTGGTCATGCTGACTCGGAAGTCACTACTAGCATCTATACTCACGTCACAAGAAACATGAAAGACCAAGCCGTCAATATTTTAGATAATGTCATAACAAATAATTTTGCCCCTTCCTTGCCCCTTTAGTATAAAAAAGAACCCTAGGTTCAACCTAGAGTTCTCAGAAACGTTGTCAAATAAACGTTTTATTTTTTCAAGTTGTAGAATGATTTCAAACCACGGTATTCTGCAACTTCACCAAGTTGGTCTTCGATACGAAGCAATTGGTTGTATTTAGCAATACGGTCAGTACGTGACAATGAACCTGTCTTAATTTGACCAGCGTTAGTTGCAACTGCAATATCAGCGATTGTTGAATCTTCAGTTTCACCTGAACGGTGTGATACTACTGCTGTGTATCCAGCTTCTTTCGCCATTTCGATAGCGTCAAAAGTTTCAGTCAAAGTACCGATTTGGTTAACTTTGATAAGGATTGAGTTAGCAGCGTGTTCTGCAATACCTTTTTCAAGGTAAGCAGTGTTAGTTACGAAGAAGTCGTCACCAACCAATTGAACTTTACCACCAAGACGTTCAGTAAGAGATTTCCAACCGTCCCAGTCGTTTTCGTCCATACCATCTTCGATAGTGATGATTGGGTATTTGTTAACCAATTCTTCAAGGTAGTCGATTTGTTCTGCAGCAGTACGAACAGCAGCGCCTTCACCTTCAAATTTAGTGTAGTCGTAAACTTTACGTTCTGCATCGTAGAATTCAGATGATGCACAGTCAAGTCCGATAAATACGTCTTTACCTGGTACATATCCAGCAGCTTCGATAGCTTTGATGATAGTTTCAACACCATCTTCAGTTCCGTCGAAACGAGGTGCGAAACCACCTTCGTCACCTACGGCTGTTTCAAGTCCACGTTCTTTAAGGATTTTCTTAAGCGCGTGGAAGATTTCAGCACCCCAACGAAGCGCTTCTTTGAATGTTGGTGCACCAGCAGGTACAATCATAAATTCTTGGAAAGCGATTGGAGCGTCTGAGTGAGAACCACCGTTGATGATGTTCATCATTGGAGTTGGAAGAACTTTAGTGTTGAATCCGCCAAGGTAGCTGTAAAGTGGAACTTCAAGGTAGTCAGCAGCTGCGCGTGCTACAGCGATAGACACACCAAGAATAGCGTTGGCACCAAGTTTACCTTTGTTTGGAGTACCGTCAAGAGCGATCATTGCGCGGTCAATACCTTGTTGATCACGTACGTCGAATCCGATGATGTGCTCAGCAATAACGTTGTTTACGTTATCAACTGCTTTTTGAGTACCAAGACCACCGTAACGAGCTTTGTCACCATCACGAAGTTCTACTGCTTCGTGTTCACCAGTTGATGCTCCTGAAGGAACCATACCGCGACCGAATGCACCAGATTCAGTGTAAACTTCTACTTCAAGTGTTGGGTTACCGCGTGAGTCAAGGACTTCACGTGCGTAGACATCAGTAATAATTGACATTACAATACTCTCCTTATGAGTTAAAATTTTTTACACATTTATATTACCATAATATCAAGGGTTAAGCAAATTAAAACCAGAATTTTCTTGCGATTATCTATTTTTTAATATTTCAATTATTTTTGAAAATCTCAGAAAAAATAAGGCAAATGAAAAGGAATTCAAAATATTGTATAATGGTAAATAGAAAAGAGACAGGAGATTCCCTATGACTTCACTTGAAGATAAAGTGTTCCAATGCGCCAGTGGCGAAAAACGCCTGAATCCCGATGAACTTCGTCAGTATTTTGGTACCTATGCAGAACGTGTAGTCCTAGCTGTTTTATTGGAAGATGCTGAAAAGAAAATCGTAATAGAACACTTTCCACTGATTTTAAAGAAGTTATTAGCAGTTTACCCCAACCATAGTCTAAAGCTTTCACCTAACCTATCTGATCAGACACAGTTCACCTATATCAAGGACGCTCAAACACTGAATATTTCTGCAACTATTGTGGATGAAGCAAAAGCACACTCACCGTATGGTATTGTTGTGCATAGTGATAAGGCCGAAAACCTTGATAAGATACTATTCTC
This sequence comes from Streptococcus thermophilus, assembly GCF_010120595.1. Taxonomy (NCBI): domain Bacteria; kingdom Bacillati; phylum Bacillota; class Bacilli; order Lactobacillales; family Streptococcaceae; genus Streptococcus; species Streptococcus thermophilus. The sequence continues at coordinate 1,088,618 of NZ_CP038020.1, read as the reverse complement.
AGAGCTCTATCCTGATATTCTTGCTCCCAAGCAAACTGAGCAAATCGTTGAAAAAAGGGGATTTTTTACTAAGCTATTTGGAAAATAATAACATCTGAGCTGGCCCCTGGTCAGCTTTTTCTTGTTTCACAATGACTGACTCAACTTGATGAGGTTTCCAATATTGAGTCCTGTTCGATAGAGATTTTCCTTAGCCGAAGACAGAATTTGATCTAAGTCACCTAATTGACCAATGATTGGAAAAGCGGCTGAAATGCCACCTACTGGAAAATCAGGTAAGTCATTCTTCAAACTGCCACAAATAGCGATAACTGAGATAGCCGATGGTGTTCGTTTAGCTACACCTACTGGTGCTTTACCAGATAAGGACTGATTATCCATACGTCCTTCCCCAACAATAACCAAATCAGCTGTTTTTACACGCTGGTCAAAATCGACACAATCCAGTACAAAATCAATCCCCGACTTAATTTCTGCTCCTGCAAAGGCTACCATTCCTGCTGCCATTCCCCCTCCAGCACCTGAACCAGCTAGTTTTGGAACCTCAGGAGCAAATCCTTGGTAGAATTGAGCCATGTTTTGGTCAACCTTTTTAACTTGTGAAGGTGCCAAGCCCTTTTGACCACCAAAAATATAGGTTGCCCCATTTAAACCACACAAAGGATTATCCACATCGGTGATAAGACGAATAGTTACATTAGATAGATCAAGTTTATTTTTAGAAGACACCTTTTTAACGTGACCAAGATTGGCACCTATTGGCTCAAGCTCCCGCCCCTCAGAATCATAAAAACGATAACCTAATCCATAAGCCATACCAATTCCGCCATCATTAGTAGCTGATCCACCTACACCTATAATAAAATCACTAATACCAGATTTAACCAAGTGAACAATCAGTTCACCGACTCCCTGGGTTGTTATACAAAGGGGGTTGCGTTTATCCTTAGGTACCTGCTCCAAGCCACAAACCGCAGCCATTTCAAAAATGGCAGTCTGCCCATTACTAGCATAGGGGACAGATCCATCACCTGTATAAGCATGTGGAATCTTAACAGTTTTCTTCTCAAGATTTAGATTTTCAGCAAGAGCATCTAAGGTACCTTCGCCACCATCGCCTATTGGCATGAGGTCAAAATCAGCGTCTGGTAAGGCCTTTTCAAGGCCCGATTTAAGAGCTAGGGCAACCTCTTTTGCAGACAAACTTTCCTTAAACGAATCAGGTGCAATCAGAATTCGCATCATTTACTCCTTTTATTTTCCTTTCAAGTAAGGGGACAGGGCCTGAACCAAGTCATCTGTCATATGTTGTGGACCTCGGACAGTTTTGATACCAAAGCACTTTAGCCTTTCACTATCAAAATCACTATCATTAAAGCTGTATAAAGGTTTAATTCGCATCAATTCCTTAATACTCTCTTCATCACGATAACCTTGATTAGCTATATTAGCTTCTAAAACCTGACAGAGATAACGGATGGCCTTGGTAGGTGCCGTAATATAGATTGCAACGAAGTCCCCTTTTTGCATACTGGCTTTCTGAGTCCAAAGAATATCCTCACTTGCTGAGAACTCCTCCCCGATATCGTAGTATTTTAGATTTTTACTGGAATGATCCAGTAGTGTGGCTCTGAAGCCTTCCCAAGATGTTTAGGAGCAACCAGAGAACGACTCCCTCTAATGAGCTCAAAAATCGTTTGGTCTGGAATTGTCTCATCTAAAACAAGGCTTATCCAAGTTCTTCTTGGACATATGGTAACTAGGATAAATTCCATCTAAGTCTAAGAGCTTATCCATCTGCCTTGGATCGACCTTGATGTTAACCACATCATAGACTAAATTCGCCTTTTCTCCACTAAGTGCTAGTTTCTCACCCTTGAGAGGGAAAAATAGGGCATACCACTTACCATCAACCCGAAAGGAAAGATAGTCTGGATATTTCTCAAAAGGATGGTCAGCTTGGTCTGAAAATTCCTTAACTATAAAATTAGCCAGACGATTATCTGGCGGGGATGAAAACAATTGATCATCATAACAAAACTCAGCTACTTGCGACAGGAGATCTCCATAAGCTTCTCTGACTTGACCAACGTAGGTTCCAGTTGCGTGAGGGCTTCGGAAAGTGTCTTAAGACTCGTCAAAATCAATATCAACAACCTGCCCTGTCAACTTACCTTCTAAATCAATGAATAGTCGATCCTCAAATCCTTCAGCCATTAGTGGTTTTCTGAGCTCGTAGCCTTTCTCACTAGTTATAAAACCAAAAGGCTCCAGGCTATCATGTTTTAGGACTTTCTGTTTAAAATAAGCATCCTCAAAAGTCATTCATTCTCCCTTTTTCTAAAAAAGAGAAGTTGAGACAAACTGATGTCCCAACTCCTTTTTATTTTGTTGACTGGCGTAAAGTTAGACCATGATTAAGAATAACGTCTTTATCTTCAAGTTCTTCCTTATGCATAATTTTAGTCAACATACGCATGCTAACTGCCCCTAAATCATAGAGAGGATGGTTTATACTAGAAAGGTTTGGACGTGTGTAGCTTGTAACCGGTGAATCATTGCTTGTGATGATTTCGAAATCTTCTGGAACTGATTTGCCTGCAGCAAAGAGGCCATTCAAGAGACCTGCAGCCAATTCATCTTCCCCAACATAGGCAGCAGTGGCACCAGAGTTCAAGACACGTTGTGCTAACTCAAAGCCGTCTTTATAGCTATATTTAGCTTCAAAGACAAGTCCTTCGTTGTAGCTCAAATTATTCTTTTCAAGTCCAGACTTATACCCAGCCAAACGTAGTTTGCCATTAATATCATCAATTAGTGGTCCTGATACAAAGGCAACCTTTTCATTATTTTTAGCAAGTTGCGTTACACAATCCTCAACGGCAGCTTTATAGTCGATGTTAACACTTGGTATTTGGTGTTCGAGATCAACTGTTCCTGCTAGAACAATCGGTGTACGGGTACGAGAGAATTCTGCACGGATTTTTTCTGTCAGATGGTGTCCCATAAAAATAATACCATCAACTTGTTTAGAAATTAGAGAATGAATGACTGTAACTTCATGATCCTCATTATCATCACTGGAAGCAAGAACAATATTATACTTATACATGGTTGCAATGTCATCAATACCTTTAGCTAGAGTAGCAAAATAGCTATTTACAATATTTGGAATGACAACTCCTACAGTAGTTGTTTTTTTACTTGCCAAGCCACGCGCAACCGCATTTGGACGGTAATCCAAACGATCAATGACTTCGAGCACTTTTTTTCGGGTGTTTTCTTTTACGTTTTTGTTACCATTTACAACACGAGAAACAGTTGCCATCGATACTCCAGCTTCACGCGCTACATCATAAATTGTGATTGTTTCATCAGTATTCATAAGAAATACTTCCTTTCTAAATTTAATGCACACTTTTTCACAATAATTATAGCAAAATTTGAAAACACTTTCAAATGTTTTGACTAATCCTTTACAAAAAATGAAAAGTATCCTCTTTCGATAGCTAAGGTAAAGAAAGACGTTTCAAATATTTGGCTATCATTTCGCATTTTCATGATTATTCATCGCTTACAACCTATAAGATTAAAAAAACTCAATGAAAGCAAATGATTTAATGAAAATCCAAAAACAGCTTGCATTTTCCCTATAAAAGTGACAGAATGAATGTAAGAAATAAAAAGGAGTTTTTTCTATGTCTAAACTTGATCGCATTCGTCATTTTTTAAATGAAAATAAATCAGGGCTAGCTATTGTTTCAGATCCTGTAACTGTCAATTATCTTACTGGTTTTGATTGTGACCCACATGAACGCCAAATGTTCCTCTTCGTCTACGAAAATCGTGAGCCTGCCCTCTTTGTTCCTGCTCTTGAGGTTGCACGTGCCTCTTCTGTTCTCGATTTCCCAGTCTTCGGTTATATGGACTCTGAAAATCCATGGCAAAAAATCAAAGCTGGTCTAGCAAGTACAGACATCCCTATTATTTATGCAGAGTTTGATAATCTCAATGTAACTAAATTCCAAGGATTGCAAACGGTCTTTGAAGGTCGCTTCGAGAACCTGACACCATTCATCCACAAAATGCGAGTTATCAAGTCAGCTGATGAAATTCAAAAAATGATTGTTGCCGGTGATTATGCTGATAAAGCTGTCAATATCGGTTTTGACAATATATCTCTCGACGTTACTGAAACAGACATCATTGCTCAAATCGAATTTGGCATGAAGAAAATCGGTATCAATCAAATGTCCTTTGAAACTATGGTTCTCACAGGCAACAATGCCGCAAACCCACATGGTATTCCAGGAACTAACCGCATTGAAAATGATAGCCTCCTCCTCTTCGACTTGGGTGTTGTTAGTCAAGGCTATGTTTCAGATATGACACGTACCGTAGCTGTTGGTCAACCTGACCAATTCAAGAAAGATATCTACAATATCTGTTTGGAAGCTCAACTCACTGCCCTTGATTTTATCAAACCAGGCGTAACAGCCAGTGAAGTTGATGCTGCAGCTCGTAATGTTATTGAAAAGGCTGGTTACGGCGAATACTTCAACCACCGTTTGGGACATGGTCTTGGTATGGATGTCCATGAGTTTCCGTCAATCATGGAAGGAAATGACTTGATTATCGAAGAAGGTATGTGCTTCTCTGTTGAACCAGGAATTTACATTCCTGAAAAAGTTGGTGTTCGTATCGAAGACTGTGGCTACGTTACAAAAGATGGCTTCGAAGTCTTTACACATACACCAAAAGAACTTCTCTATTTTGATGTTTAATTAATCCAGAATGGCCTTCAATTAAGTTGAGGACCATTTCGTTTGCACTCAAATTCAAATGACATTTAAAAAGCTGACCCATCATGTGTCAGCTTTTGCTATTTATCCTTCATGCTCTTGTCTAAGATAGTCAAGCCCTTCTTCAATCCATCCTGGCAACGCTTCTGCCAAAGGTTTAAAGCCATAGTTTAAACGACTATCTGAGAAACGATGACGGTGAGGGATTTTATTTTTTTCTTCCTCAAGTGTCCTCAAAGAAAGACTGGCCTTTTGAGTAAATTCATCAAAATCAACTACCTGAACCAAGACTTCCTGGCCTACCTTTAGTGTATTGTAGATGTTGTCGATATAACCTGTCTTAATCTCCGAGATATGAATCAAGCCTGTGGTACCATTATCCAATGAAACAAAGGCACCGTAAGGCTTGATGCCCGTGATAACCCCCCTAAGCTTGTCTCCAATTTTCATCTTAGTCTGTTACCTCAATCGTTTCAATAACAACTTCCTCAAGCGGCTTATCTTGAGTTCCAACCTCAACATTGGCAATCTCATCGAGCACCTTGTAAGAGGCTTCATCTACCAAATGACCAAAAACAGTGTGACGACGATCTAGGTGAGGTGTGCCACCATTTTCAGCATAAGCTTCTGCAATTGGTGCTGGCCAGCCACCACGTTCAAGTTCCTTTTTAGCATAAGGAATCTCAGGTGCTTGAACAATGAAGAACTGGCTACCATTAGTATCTGGTCCAGCATTTGCCATTGAAAGTGCACCACGGAGGTTATAGAGTTCTTCAGAAAACTCGTCCTGGAAGCTACCACCAAAGCTTGATTCACCACCCATACCAGTACCAGTTGGGTCACCACCTTGAATCATAAAGTCCTTGATAATACGGTGGAAAATCACACCATCATAATAGCCGCTCTTGGCCAAATTGACAAAGTTAGTGACAGCCAATGGCGCATGGTCAGGGAAAAGCTTGATGACCAAATCACCATGATTTGTTTTAATCGTTGCGACTGGACCTTCTACTGTATCCAAGTCAAGTTGTGGGAAATGAAGTTCTTTTTCTACCAATCCGAGTTCCTCCAAGGCATTGAAAATGCCATCTTCTTCTACTGTTCCAGTTACATAATCAGCTTTGGCTTTAAGTTCTGGTGTGGCGTTCCCCATGGCAATTTTAAGACCAACATAGTCAAAAATTTCCATATCATTTGGCCCATCACCAAACATCATAGCATTGACTGGTGTAAGATTCTCATGCTCCAAGACATGACCGACACCTGAAGCCTTTGAGATACCAGTTGCTACCACATCAGATGAGTGTTCGTGCCATGGCACCAAGCGAACGTGGGCTGCGAGTTCCTCCGGCAACTTAAGGTCACCATCATTTTCTGCAAAAGTCCACATCTGATAAACATCATTAGTCAAATGGAAATCTGGCTCAACGTCACAAATACCATAGATAGGCACTATAGCATCATCAATCAATTCTGAACGTTCTGAGACAACTGGCTTATCCTTACCAGCGAAGCCCCAAGCAATCCCAATCTCTTTGCACCAAGCAACAAAAGCTTCAGTAACTTCACGAGCAAGGGGCTGATTATAAATTTCTTCCCCTTTTCGGTTAATGACATAAGTTCCATTGATTGTTACAAAATAATCAGGTTCTAGGTCCAGAATTTCCTCAACTACACCATAGTAGCCACGTCCTGTAGCGATCCCTGTCAAGATTCCTTTTTCTTTAAGTCCTTTGAAAACAGCCTTAATAGACTCTGGAATATAACCTGTTTTTTTGACACGAAGGGTGTCATCAATATCAAAGAAAACAATCTTAATCTTCTTAGCCTTATATTTTGTTTTTGCATCTACTGGCATCGTAAATCTCCTTTACAGTATCAAAATCTAGCGCTAGGTACTATTCAAGACAGCCCTAACGAAAGATCATACGATGTTTCCATTATATCATTTCTTAAAGCTAAAAAGCAAAAAAAATCATCTAATACCAGGTCAGTCTTAGATGATAGGTGTTTTAACGGTTAACACTCTTGATAATACGTTTAATGTCACGCTCTTGTTCGCGACGTTTGATTGACTCACGTTTATCGTAATCGTGCTTCCCTTTGGCGATACCCAGTAGAACCTTGGCAAAACCATTTTTTAGGTAAACCTTAAGTGGGACTAAGGTCATCCCTGTTCCTTTAAGATCATTTTGAAGTTTGGTGATTTGCTTTTTCTTGAGCAATAATTTCCGAGTACGTTCTGGATCTTGATTCCAGATGTTCCCTTGCTCAAAAGGAGCAATATGAACATTGATTAACCAAGCTTCCCCGTTTTTTATTTGGGCGTAACCATCCTTTAGCTGGATGCGAGCCGCACGAACAGACTTAATCTCTGTCCCTGTCAGCACGATACCCGCTTCAATGGTATCTACAATACTATAGTCATGTCTCGCCTTTTTATTCTGAGCAACAACATTGCCTTCACCTTTTGGCATAGCAGTCCCTCCATTCTCATCCTATTTTTGTTTTTTAGCAACGTCCTTGTAGAAAGGTTTGTTTTCTTTTTTCTTACGACGACCACTCTCACGTCCCTTATTATCATTATGAGGACGGTTTTGATTCTTACGCTTGTCTGGTTTCTTAGATGACTTACGCTTTTCATCATAAGAGCCTTTGTAACCACTACTATCTTGACCGCTACGCTTATTTACATGTTTACCACGACTTTCGAAATCACCATTTTGACGATCGCGGCGTGGTCCTCTATTACGGAAGGACTTAGCCTTCTCTTCACGTTCCTGACGAGCCTTGTGATCTACTTTTTCAGTGATATCGTACTCACTTGGAAGGTATTGGAAATCAATGTCTCCAGTCTCCTTATCTGCACGAATTAACTTAACTCGAATAGGTTGGCCAACACGGAAAGTCTTACCAGATTTTTCACCCTGAAGGGTCATGGTGCGTTCATTGTAATTGTAGAATTCTGGAAGTGTTGTGATATGAACCAAACCTTCAACGGTATTTGGCAATTCCACAAACATACCGAATTTAACCACACTTCCGACAATACCATCGAATTCTTGACCAACAAACTCTTCCATGTACTCTGCTTTTTTCATGGCTTCAACGACACGTTCAGCGTCAATAGCACGACGCTCAAGGGTTGAAGATGAAGTAGCTAACTCTGGAATAACCTCTTCAAAGTGTTCACGCGTTTCTTGAGACATATTGTTGGTGTACTCACGAATCATTCGGTGAACCAAAAGGTCTGGGTAACGACGGATCGGACTGGTGAAGTGAGTATAATACTGAGCCGCAAGTCCATAGTGCCCATGATTGTGTTCTGAATAACGAGCTTGTTGCATTGAACGAAGCAACATCATATTCATGACTTCTGCTCCAGGTTTGCCTTGAACTCGTGCCATGAAATCTTGTAAGTCTAGCTGATCCATCTTATTAGCTGTTCCTTTGATTTGAATACCAAAGATAGAAGCATAATCCATAAAGCGTTGCAATTTTTCCGCTTTAGGCTCTTCGTGAATACGGTAAATAAATGGCAACTTAGCCTTAGCGAAATGCTCTGCCACACATTCATTGGCAGCCAACATAAAGGACTCAATCATTCGCTCAGCCGTCCCACGTTCACGCACCACGATATCAACTGGCATTCCCTTATCATTAACCAAGATACGAGCTTCAGATGTATCAAAGTTAAGGGCGCCACGACGTTCGCGCATATCTTCTAAAATCTTATGAAGTTCTGCCATAGCTGACACAGAATCCATGATAGGCTTAAACTGTTCAATCTTTTCTGGATTTCCAGCCAACATTTCATTGACATCACTATAGGTCATACGGAAGGTTGTCTTAATTACAGATTGGCAAATCTTATGATTAATCACCTTGCCTTTTGGAGTAATCTCCATAATAGCTGACAGAGTCAAGCGGTCAACATTGGGATTTAGAGAACAAATACCATTTGAAAGACGCTCAGGCAACATTGGAACCACGCGGTCTGTCACATAAACAGAAGTCCCACGCGCTGCAGCCTCACGGTTGAGGGCAGAACCCTCTGTGACATAATAAGACACATCTGCAATGTGGACACCTAGCTCATAGTTACCATTTGGTAAACGTTTAATATGAACTGCATCATCCAAGTCCTTGGCATCAGCTCCATCAATGGTGAAGGTCACTTCTTGACGAAGGTCAACACGACCAATTAGATCTTCTTGACTAGGTACATCCGGCACAGCCTCTGCTTCAGCCATAACATCTTCTGGAAACTCCGAAACAATATCCATTGATTCCAAAACTTCCAAGACATCAATACCAGCATCTCCTTGATGACCAATAATATCTCGAACACTTCCTACAAAATAATCGTGATGGCGGTTAGGGTATTTTTCAATATCAACCTTAATAATCTCAGTCCCCTCAAGAGCAACTGGTCCTTTCTTGATATAGATTGGTTGCTGAATTTTTTGATTCTTAGACTTAATGTAACCTACATAAGGTTCTTTCTCGTCATTGAGGATAAATTTCCCGACAACCGTTTTAAGAGAGCGTTCGACAATTTCAACAACTCTCGCTTCAGCCGCTGTCCCACGCAAACGATCTGCTGGCTTCTTAATAACTGCGGCAACAGTGTCACCATCAATGGCATGGCCAACGTCATTACGGCCAATAAACATGTCAATCTCACTGTCATCGACATGTAAGAAACCAAAACCATTCTTATTGGCATGAAAAACACCCTCTACAGCAACCTGATTGGGATGTTCTTTCTTAGGACGTAAGGATACAGAGCCGTCTCGATTAAAGCGCAACTGTCTCTTCCTTTCCATAGCTGATATGACTTTGATAAGCTGTGGGAACTTTTCACCGCCAGCGTGATTAAGAGCGTGGGCAATGTCATTTACACTGGATTTCCCATGCTCTTTCAAATAATTTATAATAGATTCTTTCATAATTTCCTTTACTTTTATTGACTATAACGCAAAAAATGAGTCAACCTCAGTCAACTCATTACTTACTTGAGAGAATGGAAAGGACGATTGCATCTACAATCCATAGAAAAACCATGATTCCTGTAAAGCGTTGCATAAAGGCTTCAAAACCACGTGGTTTACTACGTTCAAATAGTGCTTCTGACCCACCACCATCAAAGACATTGCTACTTGGATTTTTTTGTGGCTGCATGAATACCGCAATCACAATAATAGCTGACATAACCAAGAGCAGCGTTAATAATAAGTTGTACATAGTTATTCCTCCGAAAAAGTCCCTTTAATTCTACCATAGAACCCCTTAAAATTCAACATGTAAGGTTACTTTTCTATCCTTGGGGCAGAATTTAGGTACCTGAATTTTCTCAGGATGATTCTGTTTATTTTTACTTGTGAGATAGTTGAGGCTCCCACATTCACTACACTTTAAATTGATTTTAACTCTCACCTATATTCTTAACTCCTAGCGATTTTCTAAAGATGATTAAGGAACAAACAAAATTTCCAAAGACGATGGCTGCTGTCACAAAGAAAACCCAACGATAGCCTAATCCTGTTGCAACAGCTGAACCCACAAAGGGTCCTAAAACTTGTCCAATGTATGAAAAACTTTGATTAAGGCTAAAGATTCTTGAAATTCCTTCTTTTGGGGTCATCTTGGTCAATAAGGAATTGACACTAGGCGTCAAGGCACCTACACCAAAACCATAGGCAAAGCGTAAAAGGCCAAGTTGCAAGGCTGAACCTGCAAAACCACAAAGGAAATACAAGAGGAAACTATAGAATAAGCCCATTAAGAGCAAACGATGATTCCCAATGCGATCACCAAGTCGTCCTAAATAAGGAGTGCTTAAAAGACTTGAAAAGCCCATAGCGGACACAATTAGCCCTGAGTAAAAAAGGATATTATCACTTTGACCCAAATAACGAATATAAAGCGCCAAGATTGGAGCAATTGATTGGGCAGAAATCTGGATAATCATACTAGTCACAAAGAGGCCAATTAAAAGCGATTTGCTAGGAATTTTAGCAAATACTTGCGAAAAACTCATTATCTCTCCCTTTTCAATCAATTGGAAGTCCTCTCGCAAACCAAAGATAGTCAAGAGACAACAGATAAACAAAATCACCCCAACTAATAGAAAGGTCCCTCGCATACCAAAGGCCTCAGATATGGCACCACCTAGCAAAGGGCCAATCAAAACACCAGCTGTGAGACCAGTTGATAATGTGCCCAAGGCATAGCCAGAACGTTGCTGAGGAGCCTGACTGGCAATCAAAGCTATTGCATTTGGCACATAACCTGCAAACAATCCATTCAAGATTCTCAAAAAAAGCATCCAGAAGACATTAGGCACAAAGGCTAAGCCTCCCATTGTAAAGGTCATGACCATACTGGCTCTAATCATCATGGGCTTTCGACCATAACGGTCCGCCAAGTGTCCCCAAACTGGTGAAACCAAGGCTGAAGCTAAAGCAGATAGGGCAACAGATAAACCAGCATACCATTCTACCATAGCACCTTTAACCCCTAGTTCTTCTACATAGAGAGCCATGAAGGGCATGACAATAGAAAAACTAGCCCCAGTAAAAAAAGTTCCTATCCAAGCAATTTTAAGATTTCGTTGCCAATCAGCGGTTTCAAGCTCTTTTTGGCGCAAATAATCATCTTCTTTCTAAAATTCACTATCCATTATAACACAATGACTAACTATACGAGGTTAGCTAAATCTTTTATGGCACCCTTCACCTTCTTCTTCAAATCATCGATGTTCCCATTGTTGTCGATAACTAAACTAGCATAGGGCAGTTTTTCGGCTAAAGGCATTTGACTAGCAATACGCATGCCTGCTTCCTCAGCACTTAAGTGATTCCGTTTCATCAAGCGTTGTCCTTGTACTTGAGGTGACACCGCCACCAACCAAATCTGATCGAACCAATCCTGATAATCATTTTCAAAAAGTAAAGGAATATCCATAAAAAAGACGTCCTCTTCTTTGGCCAAGCAGTCTCTTTTTGCTGCCAGTTCTTCTCGAATAATCTTTCCCTGAATTTCAGCAGATTGATATCGCATTTCTTCACTTGAAAAAATCAGTTGCCCTAACTTAGGACGGTTCAATTCCCCATTAGGAAGAAGAATCCCATCTCCCAACCAATCAAGCAAGGCTTGATACAATCTTCCCCCTTTGACCTGCATGTCGTGCACCAGTTGATCAGCATCAATGACCTTATAACCTGCATCTTTAATTATTTCAACTACGGTTGATTTCCCTGAAGCAATGCCTCCTGTTAATCCTATAATCATCGTTTTTGACAATGAGGACACAAATGTGTTCCTCTTCCCCCTAACTTGATTTTCACAATCATGCTTGCGCAACGTGGACAAGGTTGACCTGTCTTTCCATAAACCTGTAGATAATTCTGCATGGTCCCATCCTCACCAAGGGCGTTACGATAGGTCCTTATAGTGGAACCACCCTTAGCAATCCCCAGCTGTAAAATGGCAATCGTTTGATCGTGAACCCGTTTCATGGCTGCCTTGCTAAGTTTATTTGCTGGTGTCTCAGGATGAACCTTGGCTGCCCAAAGCACCTCATCAACGTAGATATTTCCTAGACCGGCCACTAACTTCTGCTCCAAGAGTAAGGGCTTAATAGACTTGCCAGAATGCATTAAGGCTCTCTCAAACGGTACATATTTTAAGGTCTTCTTGGTAGGCTCAGGGCCAAGTTTTTTCCTTGTAAAATAGGCCTCTTCTTGTTTCCTATCCAATAAATCAAAAGTCCCAAACTTGCGTACATCCTGATAAACCAGGGTTGAGCCATCATCTAGCTTAAAAAAGAGGTGAAAATGTTTGTTGTCAGGAACCTGGTCTGTGAACAGCAGATATTTTCCCTCCATGCGCAAGTGAGAAATTATTATCAACTGACCGAAATCAAAAATGAGATATTTTCCCCTACGTCGCATGGCTTGAATCGTTTGACCAGGCAAATCATGCAAAAAACTATCGTATGATGTCTTGATCATTTTAGGGACCTTAACTTCAAGTGACAAAATAGTCCTTCCTAGTAACAGCTTTTCTAAACCTCGTCTAACTGTTTCTACCTCAGGTAACTCAGGCATCTGCCCCTCCTTCTAGAAAGAAAGCCGAGCAAGTGCCCAGCTTTTCTTAATATTCTTTTTCATTATAACCAAAATCGGCCAAATCAAGTTTTTTATCCCTCCAATTTTTCTTAACCTTCACCCAAGTTTCAAGGAAGACCTTGTCCCCAAGCATGAGCTCAATATCTTTACGAGCAAGAGTACCAATTTTCTTAAGCATAGCACCTTTTTTACCGATGACAATACCTTTTTGGCTATCACGCTCAACCATGATGGTCGCACGAATGTGAACCGTATCAGTCTCTTCATCACGCTTCATAGAATCAATGACAACAGCAACTGAGTGCGGAATTTCTTCACGCGTCAACTGTAGGACTTTTTCACGAATCATCTCAGATACCAAGAAACGCTCTGGATGGTCTGTGATTTGATCCGATGGGAAATACTGGAAACCTTCCTCAAGATTATCACTTAAAACATCTACAAGGTGGGAAACATTATTTCCTTGAAGAGCTGAGATTGGGATAATCTCCTTGAAATCCATTTGTTTACGGAAATCATCAATCTGCTCAAGGAGCTGGTCTGGATGGACCTTATCAATCTTATTAACCACCAATATAACCGGAACCTTGGCTTGCTTAAGACGTTCGATAATCATATCATCGCCCTTGCCACGCGGTTCATCGGCTGGAACCATGAAGAGGACTGTATCCACTTCACGAAGGGTTGAATAAGCAGATTCCACCATGAAATCTCCAAGTGCTGTCTTGGGCTTGTGAATACCCGGTGTATCAATAAAAACAATCTGTTCTTTATCTGTTGTGTAAATCCCCATAATTTTGTTACGGGTTGTTTGAGCCTTATCACTCATGATAGCAATTTTTTGCCCCATAACATGGTTCAAAAAAGTTGATTTTCCTACATTAGGTCGACCAAGAATGGCCACAAATCCTGATTTAAAAGTCATATATCTTCTTTCTATTTTTTAGTTAAAAATCAAATCCCAAATTTTAGGTATGAAAACAATCATACCAGTAATGAGTGCGTAACAAGAGACAACCAGAACCGCTCCTGCAGCCATATCCTTAGCATTTTTAGCTAGCATGGAAAAGTGATAATTACTGGCTAAATCAACAACATTTTCCATGGCAGAATTAACAATCTCTAGGGCAATTACTAGAAAAACTGCCTGCAGGAGAAAAATCCATTCTATCGCTGACACACGAAAAACCAAGCCAGCCAACACCACTAAGATAGCCGATACCAAATGTTTACGCATGTTGCGTTCTTCTTTAACAGCCGTTATTATCCCTGTCAGAGCAAACTCGAAACTGGTCGTAAATTCTCTGTTTTTCCACTTTTTTTGTGGGTTATTGTCGCGTAAGTCCATAAGCAGTCAAAATTTCTTCCTGTAATCCAAACATTTCCGCTTCTTCTTCTGGGGTGTAATGATCATACCCGTTGATATGAAGAAATCCGTGAACAGCTAAAAAGCCCATCTCACGCTCGTAGCTATGCCCATATTCCTCAGCTTGTTTGCGAGCCTTATCAATAGAAATAAAGAGTTCGCCGATATAACTATCAAATTCCCCCATCATTTCAGCCAATTCAGGATTTTCAGCCAAATCTTCTTCATCAAAGGTAATATCTAACTCCGGCTTATACTCCAAACTAATAACATCGGTTGGACGATCCGTATCACGATACTCCAAATTCAATTCGTGACTACGTTCGTTAGTTACAAAAGTAACCGCCATTTCCTTGTCTTTCTTGCCAAGTTTTTGCGCTGCAAAATCAAGTAATTCCAAGGTTTGTTTTTTTATTTCTTCTGAAACTTGTCCAGTCTCATCAATCATTTCAACGTACATAGCATGCTTTTTCGGAATAGTTGAGCCTACTTAAAGGACAGAGCTGCTCCCTTCCTTTCATTAACAAATTAGCTTTTTATGACGAATACTAAATTGTATTCAATACTTTCACCGAATAATTTCAGTACAATATTAATCAATTCATTATATCACAAGGACACAGAAAAAGCAGACCTGAGCCTAATTGTCTGCTTTTTATATAATATCTATGAGAATCGCTTACTTATCGATATTATCTCTAAAGCGTTGTTGGATATGAATGGTCAAATAGACCTGTTCGTCTAAACTAAGTTCAAAAGCATAACTTGACTTGATATAGGTGACGATCTTTTGGGTACAGATAAAAGATTTTGGGTAGTTAGTCTTGGCTTGTTCATATAGAAAAGCATCGTTTTTACCACCACTAACCCCACTCACAATACGTTGCGCTAAGTACCGAAGATGAGTAATAAAACGGTTAAAAGAAAAACTATCTTGCTCAAAGTCACAAGCAAAATGAAGACGGACAATCTCACTAATGCAAACCACAATTTGACTCATCTGTCGGTCTTTTTCATGGAGACCCGCATCCTTTTGTGCATTGACAAAGTGCAAAGCGACTGAGGCTGCCTCATCATCTACCAATTCCACTTCTAAATCATTGGCAATCAAACGAAGGGCTTGTTTTCCAATTTCATACTCCCGAGGGTAAAATTTTCTAACTTCCCAAGACAAAGGGTTTTGTAGGGATATTTCTTCTCTACTGCGTTCAATAGCATAATGAAGATGGTCTGCAAGAGCAATAAAAAAGAGGGATCAAACTTGGTTTGCAGAACAGCTTCAGCAAAAGTGATGATATTCAAAAAGACCTGCATTTCACCATCAGGCAAATCTACATAAACACGAGTCCATTTGGCCACTGTCTCCGGATTTTCCAAGACAAAGGTCTTTTCAATCTTCTCTTTATTAACCGTCTCTCCGATCTTTTTTTGAAAGCCAAGTCCCTTACCCATAACGATGTATTCTACGTCATTATCCATGGCTTGGACAACATTGTTATTTAATTTTTTTCAATTTACATCATGATCCCTCATCATTTAAGCCTTTTTTTATTTTACAAAGTTTTTAATGAGAAACCTAATAACAATAAACA
Source organism: Streptococcus thermophilus (assembly GCF_010120595.1). Classification (NCBI taxonomy): domain Bacteria; kingdom Bacillati; phylum Bacillota; class Bacilli; order Lactobacillales; family Streptococcaceae; genus Streptococcus; species Streptococcus thermophilus. Next base: position 1,072,723 of record NZ_CP038020.1, on the reverse strand, counting down.
AAAAGGGTTGGCTATACCAACACTTTTTCTATAGTTCTGTTCGATTCTCGATGGCTCTTAGCAAGGTTACTTCATCAGCGTACTCGATGTCAGAACCAACAGCCAGCCCACGTGCTAGGCGGGTCACCTTAATACCTGCAGGTTTGAGGACCCGTGAAATATACATAGAGGTTGCCTCACCATCGGCCGTTGCATTAGTTGCGATGATGACCTCGTCAACCTCGCTATCCATAAGACGGGTAATCAAACTTTTTAAATTAATATCATCTGGTCCAACACCATTCATAGGGGAGATAAGCCCTTGAAGCACATGGTAGAGACCACGATATTCCTGAATCTTTTCCATAGCAGAAACATCTTTGGAGTCCTCAACAACCAAAATCTTAGTACGGTCTCTAGTTTCATCCGTACAAATAATACATGGGTCATCATCAGTCAAGCGACCACAAACTGAACAATAGGTCAACTCACGTTTTGCTGCTAAAAGATTTTTTGCAAAATCATTAACATCTTCATCAGACATGCTGATGGTATAGAAAGCCAGACGTGTCGCCGTCTTAGCCCCAATTCCTGGAAGTTTTGAAAAACTATCAATCAGTTTAGCAATTGGAGTAGGATAAAGCATGAGGTCCTCCATTTCTTTTATATTTCTCAACTCATATCTTAAAGAACAAATACTCAAACACTATATCACAGAAAAATCTCTCATGCAAGGCACAAGAGATTTTATAATATTAGTGAGTATTTTGATAAAGTTCCATGATAGCTTTAATGGCATTTTGATGGGCCTTACTCTTCCAGTCTAAAGCATGTGGGTACATAATCCCAACCGCCAACTTAGTACCATCTTTGGCTGTCGCATAGGCAACAGCATTAAGGTTAACTGTCGTTACTGAATTTCCTGAACCATCTGTTGCATAGGTTTCGGCTGTCCCTGTTTTACCACTAATTGGAATAATAGAACTTGCCATGGCTTTACCTGTTGCAAGACTAGAACCTGAGTTGACCACGTCATGAAACCCTTGTTGGATAATCCCTAATTGCTCAGAATCTAAGGATAGCTTGTTAAGGACGCGCGTGTCTACAGTTGAAGATAAAGTTCCTAGACTACCATTTTCACCAGCATCATAGATACCTCCGACGATGTGAGGTGCTACACGTTTTCCACCATTTGCGATTGAGGCAACATACTGAGCCAACTGGATAGTTGTATAAGAGTCATATTGTCCAAAAGCCTCTGTCAAGACATTGGCTATATTATAATTCTTGGGAATGTAACCTTCTGATTCTCCTGGTAAATCAAGTCCCGTAGACACACCCATACCAAACTCAGCATAAGTATCACGAAACGTCGTCATCGCCTTTTCCATATTATCAGTCGACAAGGACATTCCTGGAACATACTGTTGCCCAAGAAGTTTGATAGCAATCTGAACCATATAGGTATTTGAGGAATATTCTAAGGCCTGAGTTGCGGTAATGGCACGACTACCTTTATCTGTAAACCAAGAGGTAATTGGGGGCGAACCAGCAATATTAATAGGTTGGTCAGTTAATACCTGGTCCCCATAGATAGCACCCGAGCGCCAACCTGCGGTTAAAGTAGCCCCCTTAACTACAGAACCTGGAGTGAAGACATCGGTGATGGTTCCTAAGGCATCAGCCTTAAAATCCTGTGCCCCTTGCTCGTGTTTTTGTCCTGCCATAGCAAGGACAGCACCAGTATCCGCATTCATAACTACTGCGTACATACCTTCAGAATAGGTCGCTTTATTCTCTGAAATCTCTGAAGATAGTTGTTGGCCAAGGATATCTTCAACTCCCTTTTGGAAATCAAGGTCGATGGTCAACTGCAGGTTGTTCCCCTTGCTACCTTTCTGAATGATTTTATCACTATCAACCTTACCTTCCTTGTCCACAGTAATCTCACGAACAGTATGTTTTCCTTGGAGCTCCTCTTCGTACTCTTTTTCCAAATAAGAGGTACCTACACGGTCATTTAGGGCATACCCTTTTTTTAGATAATCCTTAGCATCCTCCTGAGGCAGTCCTGCTTCTGAACTTGAAACCCTACCGATAAGAGGGGACAAGGACGAATCAGACGTGTGACGTTCCCAATCCTTAGCAACTCTAATTCCATTTAGTTCCTTCTGCTTAGCTGCCACAATCGCAATCTGATCAGGAGTCAAGTCCGCCGTCTTCAGTATGACTGTTGAGAAATTAGAAACAGCATTCATCTGAGAATAAATGTAGACTATCTTTAGCTCGTCCTCAGAATAATCAACAGCTTCATCAGGAACCGCATTAATAGCATTATTGTAGATAGTAGCTTCTGCTAATTTATTACCAAATTTATCTGTTTTCTTGTCATTAGGAAGATCATTAACCACACGCTTATAGTTAGCAGAATCAGCTAAATAAAATTCACGTTTCTGGCGATCTGTCACCTTAGTCTCTGTCAGTGTCACCAAAGTTGCCAATCTTTCCGCAACACTCTTCATGGTATCTGATGACACTAGATTACTACGCGTAAAGGTGATAACATCCTTACTCTGATTGGTCGTAAGAGCAATCCCCTTGGCATCAAAGATTTGCCCACGTTCGCTTGCAATCCTAACCGTATACTTGGAGTTATCCTCTAATTTTTTAGTATAAAAAGATTTGTTATAAACCTGCATATAGGTCAAACGCGCAAAAAGTAACAAAAAAAGAACAAAGACGACACCAAAAAGCAAGTAAACACGACGCGAGATGTTTACTGGCTTTCTAGGTTTATTCGCTCGTTTTTCTTTTCTCTTCTGACGCCATTTTTTCCATTTTTGACTATTTTTTTCCCAAAATGATGTCACTTTGTCTCCTCTATGTTCTTATAAGAATTTTATTATATTTTATCACAAATCATCTTCAGCAAGCTTAAAAAAATATCGAAATTTAAAAAAACTTGCCTCAATTTGAGACATGTTTTCAGATTTATAATGACAATTTTTTCATCCAGCTAGGAATAGCCTTGCTGATGCGAGTCGGCAAAACCACATAAGCATTTTCAGCGATATTATCCGCAATAGCTGAGTGGAGCCAGGTCGCAATGATGACCGCCTTGTAAGAGTCAGTTGAGGCAAATTGGGCAAGAAATCCAGCAACCATACCAGCCAAGGTATCTCCCATTCCACCCGTTGCCTGATAGGGTCCACCGACCTCTAAATGGGCTACTTCTGCTCCCTGATAAACAGCTGTCTTATGGCTCTTGACAACTAGAATTGTTCCACTTTGGAACTCCTCTAAGGCTCTTTGAGTATTGGAAACCGACTGCTCTGAAATAGCTAAACCAGACAGTCTTTCCCATTCCTTTTGATGGGGAGTGAGTATAAGGTGACACTTTGGCAAGCTGCTCTGATTTTTCTTTGCCAAAAGGTTAAGAGCAGAACCATCAACAACCAAGTTCTGGTTTGACCTAATATTTGCCAAGACCAACTCCAAGGCCCAATCAGCTGTCTCCTCCTCACCTAGACCAGGGCCGATTAAAATAACATCTGCTGCTCTAAGGTTATCAAGAAATCTTTCAGTCTCCCTTAGGTCAAAGGCCATAGCTTCAGGAAGGTGAGCATGAAGAGCTATGATATTTTCACGATCTGTAGCAACTGTAACCAAGCCCGCACCACTGTTGACACAGGCAATAGCAGCCATAATGATGGCGCCACCATAAGGATAAAGTCCACCAACCAAAAGCACTCGACCATAAGAGCCCTTGTGAGACTCTCTCAATCTAGGTCTTATCACTTGCCTAACTAAGTCATCATCAACTTTCATAAGCTATCCTTTCAAACTACGAAGAGCAGCTTGATAGGTCTGTTCCATCAGCATGGTAATAGTCATAGGTCCTACACCTCCTGGGACAGGCGTGATCATGCTAACCTTCTCTTTCACTTGATCAAAATCAACATCACCACAGAGTTTACCTTCTTCATCGCGGTTGATTCCCACATCAATGACAACAGCACCCTCTTTGACAAATTCTTCTGTTACAAATTTTGCACGGCCAATAGCCACTATCAAAACGTCGGCCTTGTTACAAACTTTAGCCAAATGTGGCGTGCGTGAGTGGGTCAAAGTAACTGTGGCATTTTTATCCAAGAGAAGCTGTGCCATAGGCTTACCTACAATATTACTGCGTCCAATGATAACTGCTGTCTTACCTTCCAATTCAACATTGTACTCACGGAGAATTTCCATAATTCCCGCTGGTGTACAAGGCACCATTTGAGGACGTCCATTCCAGAGGTTCCCTGTATTCATAGGATGGAAACCATCCACATCCTTTTTAGGATCAATAGCCAAAAGGATACGCATTTCATTAATATGATTTGGCAATGGCAATTGAACCAAAATCCCATGGAAAAGCGGATCCTGATTGTACTTTTCAATGACCTCAATCAGTTCTTCCTCGCTGATACTCTCAGAAAGATTGACCGTCTTACTATGGAAGCCAGCTTTTTTAGCAGCTCGTTCCTTATTACGCACATAAACTTGACTGGCAGGGTTTTCTCCAACCATAATTACCACTAGTCCTGGAACAATCCATTCCTTTTCTTTTAGACGTGCTACCTTTTCTTGCAATTGCTCCTGCATGTTAACAGCTAGGGCCTTACCGTCCATTATAATCGCCATGGTGTTCTCCAATACATACTTTTTTTTCAATTATACCATAGGAAGGCCTCTTTGTGACTTAATTTTCAAAATTTTCAAAAAGACATTTAAAATGAAACACAAAAAGCTGGGAACTTGTCCCAACTTCGTCTGATTATTCTTCATAATTAATTTACAAAACCATTTTGCTGACTCTACCCCTCAATAACTCTTAAGGTCTTTTGCTGGAATTTACCACTTTCATACATGTGATCTGCACCCGTTAGTGAAACAAGAACTGAATCACGGTAGTTCTTAGCTGTTCTTCTAGCAATATTAGGATGAGTCATCTTATTCTTAGCCCCCGCAATCACAAGAACAAGACATGAAGTGTTACTAAAATCCACGTAAGCCGCCTTTGTCTTATCAAATCAATGAAGGGCCATCTGAGTGTAAACTTTACCTGACTCAAACACTAGTGTCGCAAAGACTTCTTCTTTCAAAGACTCCTCTTGCTCATTCATACAATACTTGAAAAAATTCTTTTTTATAAGGCGGAATGTCTTTTTTCCAAAAAAAAACAACGTAAAAAGTGTTTGCCGAAACAAGCTAGCATGGTTGGATAAAAGGCAAAAATATTAGCTGTCAGAGCTGGTCACATGAAAATCATACCAGCAATCTCTGTCTTTTTAGCAGCCATTTGTGCCACTAGAAAACCTAAAGAGTGTCCCAAAAGAAGCGGTGGCTGATTTAAACTTTCAATCAAAGCCACCAAATCATCTCGATAATCCTGCAAAGTTACGGCACCAACTTTATTCAGACAGTCTTGATATGGTAAGTCATGGTAACGAAAGCTAGGTGTATGCACCGTATACTCCATCTGACGGAGACCTGTCGCAAATTCTCTCTAGATATTACCAGCACATCAGGTCTCATGAATTAGGACAATCTCTCTGTTTAAACCCATTTCTTTCATTTCGCCTTTATTAAGTCACGCTAGATTCTTTCAATGTCATCATATCATACTTTCTCTTAGGCAACCTTTATACATTCCTCACAATTGTAAGAAAAAATGACCCCTTATCCAAATTAGAGATCATTTTCTTATATTCCATTAGTGATTAGCTTTATGCATTTCTTCTTTGACCGGGCAAGAGCACTCACAATCTCCACAAGATCCTTTTCCTTTAATATAGTAACGAATACCTAAACCAGTCAAAGCGAAAATAATAAAAGCAATGATAAATGTAGACATAACAACTTCTCCTAACTATTAGCTTCTTGAAGATTTTCCAAGGTAATAATCTTATCCTTAATTTGACGAGGTTTACGAACAACGAAGTAAATCATAGTCACTAAAAACAAGACTGCTACAAGTGTCCAAAGCGATATTGGATTACCATAAAGGAGAACTTGACCAAATTGATATAAAATCAAGCTGACACAATAAGCCAAACCTGTTTGAAAAACAATAGCTCCAACCGTCCATCTCAGATTAGCCATTTCACGCTTAATAGCCCCAATAGCTGCAAAACACGGTGCACAAAGTAAGTTAAAAATCAAGAAAGAATAAGCAGCTAGAGCTGAATAATCTGCTTGCAGAGCCGTAGCCAAACCAGCTTCACTACTGTTATGATAGAGAATCCCGAAGGTGGCAACAACTGTCTCCTTGGCTGCTAAACCTGTGAGAGCAGCAACTGTTGCCTGCCAATTCCCAAAGCCAAGAGGCTCAAAAATCCAGGACAAGTCTTTACCCAAAGTTGCTAAGATACTCACTTCCGTATCAACGTTCTGTAACATAAAGTTGTAGTTGGACATGAACCAAATCAGGACAGTCAAACTGAAAATAATTGTTCCCGCACGTTTAACAAAACTCATGGCCTTACCAAAAGCATAACGTAAGACTGATAGAACTTTTGGCCAGTGGTAAGCAGGTAATTCCATGATAAAAGGACTTGTCAAACCACCTAAAAAACTAGTCTTTTTGAGAGCGATACCTGATAAGATGATGGTAGCTATCCCAATAAAATAGGTACTTGGTGCCACAAAAGAATTACCAGGGAAGAAGGCCCCTGCAATTAAAGCAATAATTTCCAACTTGGCCGAACAAGGCATGAAGGTTGCTGTCATAATGGTAATCCGACGATCCCTTTCATTTTCAATAGTCCGGCTAGACATAACTGCTGGAACACCGCATCCTGTTGAAATCAGCATGGGAATAAAGGATTTTCCAGATAGTCCAAAACGACGGAAAATACGATCCATAACAAAGGCTATACGACTCATATAACCAATATCTTCAAGCACACCTAAACAGATAAATAGCACGAAGATTTGAGGAAGGAAACCAAGTACCGTCCCAATCCCAGCTACAATACCATCAACAATCAGAGACTTAAGCCAATCCTGAACTTGGAGATAATCAAGACCAGAAGATACCAAATCAGGAACATACTTACCAAAGAGGACATCATTAGCCCAGTCTGTCCACATGGTTCCAACGGTCTGGATAGATAAGAAGTAGACCAAATACATGACTACTGCAAAAATTGGCAAAGCCAAAATACGATTGGTAACAATCCTATCAATCTTATCCGACAAGGTTAAAGCGAAATCTTCTGTATGACTCTCAGCCATCTGACAAACACGCTCGATAAAAGCATAGCGCTCGTTAATGACAATTGACTCCGCATCTTCTGTGAAAATTTCTTCAGTGATACGAATGATATCTTCGATTTCTTTTCGTTGGAATTGGGACAAGTCTAGCTCAGCCTCAACTAAAGAATCCTGTTCAAAGAGTTTAATGGCATAAAAACGCGCAGACCTTTGTGGCACCGAATTTCCCAAGACTTCTAAAATTTGCGAAATGGCAGCTTCCAACCTATCATCGTATATTGGAAAGGCAAGGTCACCAACCGTAGAAGTCGTTGTATGAGCTGCCTTTTTCACTACCTGATCCACACCAGTTTGTTTGAGGGCACTGGTGGCCACTACTGGCACACCTAGATGGTAAGACAATTTATCTACATTAATCTTTTTTCCCTGACCATCCAAAACGTCAATCATATTGAGGGCAATAGTGACTGGAATACCTGTCTCAATTAACTGCGTTGTAAGATAAAGGTTACGCTCCAAATTTGTCGCATCAACCACATTTAAAATGCTGTCAGCCCTTTGGCTTAACAAATAATCACGCGCCACCTTTTCTTCAGGACTGTAGGGTGACATTGAGTAAATTCCTGGCAAATCTTGGATTTCTAAATCCTTATTCTTTTTGACCAGACCACTCTTTCGCTCAACAGTAACCCCTGGCCAGTTCCCAACACGCTGATTATGTCCTGTTATTAGGTTGAATAAACTGGTTTTACCACTATTAGGATTACCTATTAATGCAATTTCTGTCATTTTTCCTCTCCCTCGTCCAACATGACCACACTAATCATTTGCGCTTCTGACTTGCGTAAGGTTAATTCATATCCTCTCAAACTAATCTCTAGGGGGTCTCCCAAAGGTGCTACTTTACGCAACAAAACACGTGTACGCTTTGTAATTCCCATATCCATAAGACGTCGTTTGGTTTCATTTGCTGAGAAGATATCCGTAACTATGGCAGAATGTCCGACTGGTAGTTCAGAAAGAGGGATTTTTTTCTGGTCCTCCTCTGCAGGAGCCAAATCAATTTTATCCAGAATCGAAGCATCAAAGGCTAAGCGACTACCTTTAACAATAATAATAGCGCTGTTCTTGGTCTTAGTTACCACCTCAATAGTTTCACCAGCAGCCAGCCCTAGGTTAGATAAATGCAAAAGACTATCCTTAGGGAGGTTAATGCCAAGAATTCGGTAAGGTGTTTTTAAGACCGCATCATATATGAGCATCTTTCTTTACCTACTTAATTAGTTTTGATATGACATCATTATAGCATATTTATCCATCTTTTCCGTAATATTATCCTAAACAAGAATGATTCTAGAAAAGAAAAAACACAAACAGAAAAAGACTGGAAAGCTTCCAGTCTTCACAGACAATGTTTATATGCTTAATAGATATCTTACAAAACCTTACTCAAGAAATCCTTAGTACGCTCTTCCTTGGTATTGTCGAAAATTTCTCGTGGCGTGCCTTCTTCGACAATAACACCGCCATCCATAAAGATGACACGGTCAGCTACCTCATAGGCAAAGCCCATTTCGTGGGTAACGATTGCCATTGTCATCCCTGATTTAGCGAGGTCTTTCATAACTGCAAGAACTTCACCAACCATTTCTGGGTCAAGGGCTGATGTGGGTTCGTCAAACAAGAGAACGTCTGGATCCATAGCCAAACCACGAGCAATCGCAATACGTTGTTGCTGACCACCTGATAGACTCGTTGGGTAGGCATCTGCCTTATCTTTCAACCCAACCTTTTCTAAAAGCTCCATAGCCTTAGCTTCAGCATCAGCTTTAGAAACACCCTTAGTTTTAATCGGTGACAAAGTGATGTTTTCTTTAACCGTCATATTCGGGAAGAGGTTGAACTGTTGGAAAACCATTCCCATCTTTTCACGCATTTTGAAAATATCGTTGCTCTTGTCTGTAATATCTACACCTTCAAAGGAAATCACCCCTTTTGTAGGCGTTTCAAGTAAGTTCATTGAGCGTAGGAAAGTTGATTTACCAGATCCTGAAGGACCAATGATAACCACTACTTCACCTTTTTTAATATCTAAATCAATCCCTTTGAGAACTTTGTTTTTACCAAAATACTTGTGGAGATTTTTAATCTCAATAATTGTTTCTGCCATTATTTACGTCCCTTCCCAAGTCGTTTTTCCATTTGTTTCAAAAGTGCAGTCATAGCCGTTGTCACAATCAAATAATAGAAGGCTGCGAACAAGAGTGGTGTCAAAGTCAAGTAGGTTGTCGTTGCAACAGTTTGTGCACCATTCCACAACTCCATAACCCCGATAGTTTGCAAGAGTGAACTATCCTTGATAATAGTGACAAACTCGTTACCCAAGGCAGGCAAGATATTTTTAATAGCTTGAGGCAAGACCACATAACGCATGGTATTCCATGGTCGGATACCAAGTGAGTAAGCTGCTTCAATCTGACCTTTAGGAATAGACTCAATACCTGCACGCACACTCTCAGAAATATAAGCACCACTGTTCAAAGAAAGGACGATAATACCTGGAACGATACGTGACAAATCAAGATTCAAAATCCCAAACTGAACAGTTGGAAGATTCATATGGATAAGGTTAAAAGCAATCATAATCTGTACAACCATAGGTGTTCCACGGAAAACCCAAACATAAAGGCTTACTAACCACTCCAATGGTTTGATTCCAGAACGTTTGGCCAAGGATACCAAGACACCAAGGATGGTTCCAAAGAAGACCACGCAGACTGAAATCATAATTGTTACTAAGACACCATAGTTAAAGTAAGACCAAAACTGTGGTAGAAATGAAAAATTCATCAAGATACTCCTTACTAATATTCTTCAATATTATATCAGAAGACTGTATAATAATAAAGTATTTTTCTTATAAATGCGATATTTCGGTATAAAAAAATAATGATTGACATAGCAATCAAAAACTCTACGAAAACTTTTGAAGTGACTCCATTTTTTTTGCAATTAAAACAAGCATAAACCGAAACTCTCGCCCTAAAAAAACACCTGAAACTATTGAGTCCCAGGCATTTTGAATTTTTGGACCCCTATCTGAGGATCCAAATTAATTATTAGTAAAGCAAATCGTAGATTTCCATTGCAATCAAGTCGATGCTATCAAACGAGTATGACTCGCGAGCTTCAACGTCACGCAATATGTACACTGGACCATTTTCAGGATCGTTACTAAATGATACTTCAGCAACAACTACTCCTTCACGTTCAAAATTACGTTTCGAATTACCACCATCAGCCGCCATCATTTCCAGACGGTTAATGATTCTCACCAAATGTGATTCCATGTTATCTCTCCTATAAATTGTGTATTTCCTACTTATTTTATCACACTTACGGGAAAAATGGGGGAATTTTAAATATTTTTCAAGGAATTGTACATAATAGCCTTGATTGAATGCATACGATTCTCAGCTTCTTGGAAGATGATTTCACTGTATTTATGAAATACTTCATCTGTAATTTCTAACTCAGCCAGACAATATTTTTCATAAATTTCTTGTCCGATTTGAGTATTAAGATCATGAAATGCTGGGAGACAATGCATAACGATGATATCTGGATTTTCGACCTTAGCAAGTAAGCCTACGTTAATTTGATAAGGCAATAGTAAATCTATCCTTGATTTAAAATCTACCTCTTCGCCCATAGAAACCCAGACATCAGTATAGAGAATATCCACTCCTTTAACCTCTGAGATATCATCTGTAATGGTTATGTCAGCCCCATTATTATGTTTCTGAGCTAGCTCTACAATATCAGCCTCTGGCTGAAGTATTTCTGGCGAAATAATCTTAACATTAACGCCCAAGATAGCCGATGTCACCAAGAGAGAATTAGCAATATTGTTACGACCATCTCCAATATAAGCAATGGTCAAGTCCTCTAGACTACCAAAGTGCTCCTTCAAGGTCATGAAATCCGCAATCATCTGAGTTGGATGCCAAGTATCTGTCAAACCGTTCCAAACCGGAACACCAGAGTACTTAGCCAAGTCCTCAACATCCTCTTGTTTAAAACCACGGTACTCGATTCCATCAAACATAGAACCAAGGACCTTGGCCGTATCAACAACCGATTCCTTCTTACCCAGCTGAATGTCTCCAGCACCAAGATAGGTTACATTCATTCCTAGATCCTGACCAGCCACAGTGAAGGCTGAACGGGTTCTTGTCGATGTTTTTTCAAAAATCAATGCAATATTTAAACTATCTAAATATTTATGCGGAATTCTATTTTTCTTTAACTGTTTAAATTTTATAGATAAATCAATCAACTCCTCTAGTTCCTGTTTAGTAAAGTCGATTTCTTTCAAGAAGGATTTAGTTTGTGTCATAGGTATCTCTCTTTCATTCTGAATAATATAAAATATTATATTATATTTATGTATTTTCAACAAGTAATTTTGTATTAAAACTCATTTTTAGCAATCTTGTTCCTCAATTGCCAAAAATAGATTCTTTTTACTTGCAATATAACTAATGCATGCTATAATAGAATCATAGATTTGACCTTTTTTGACCAATATATTTTCAAATAAAGGTCTTTCCCAACTCAGATAGAAAGAGGTACTGATATGCTCTGCCAAAACTGTAACCTTAATGAAGCTAGTATCCATTTGTATACCAACGTAAATGGTAATCAGCAACAAGTTGACCTCTGTCAACATTGTTATAAAATCATGAAATCTGATCCAGAGAACCCCCTTAACCAATTCAATCAAGCAGGAGGTTCCAACTTCTTCGACGATTTCTTCAGTGACCTAAACAACTTCCGTTCTTCTAACGGAGACCTTCCTAATACACCTCCAACACAAGAGGGAGGTAACCGTGGAAACGGTGGTCCAGGCCGTCCTGGAGGACCACGTCAACAAGCCCCTCAACAACCTCAAGGCCTTCTCGAAGAATTTGGAATTAATATCACAGATATTGCTCGTCGTGGAGACATTGATCCTGTCATTGGTCGTGACGAAGAAATCATTCGCGTCATCGAAATTCTGAACCGCCGTACCAAGAACAATCCTGTTCTTATCGGTGAACCTGGTGTTGGTAAGACCGCAGTAGTCGAAGGACTTGCCCAAAAAATCGTTGATGGAGATGTGCCACAAAAACTCCAAAGCAAGCAAGTTATCCGTCTTGATGTTGTAAGCCTAGTTCAAGGGACTGGTATCCGCGGCCAGTTCGAAGAACGCATGCAAAAGCTCATGGAGGAAATCCGCCAACGTCAGGATGTTATCCTCTTTATTGATGAAATCCATGAAATTGTAGGAGCTGGTAATACTGGGGACGGCAATATGGATGCTGGAAACATCTTAAAACCTGCACTTGCCCGTGGAGAGCTTCAACTTGTTGGAGCAACAACACTCAACGAATACCGTATCATTGAGAAAGATGCGGCACTCGAACGTCGTATGCAACCTGTTAAGGTAGATGAGCCAACAGTTGAGGAAACAATCACAATTTTGCGTGGTATCCAGCCTAAATATCAAGACTACCACCATGTCAAATACACTGATGAAGCCATTACTGCAGCTGCAGAATTATCCAACCGCTACATTCAGGACCGTTTCTTGCCAGACAAGGCCATCGATCTTCTCGATGAATCTGGCTCTAAGATGAATTTAACCCTCAATTTTATCGATCCTAAGGACCTCGATAAACGTTTGATTGAAGCTGAGAATCTTAAAGCTCAGGCTACTCGTGACGAAGACTTTGAAAAAGCTGCTTATTTCCGTGACCAAATTGCTAAATACAAGGAAATGCAACAGCAAACCATCAAAGACCAAGATATGCCTATCATTACTGAAAAACATATCGAAGCCATTGTCGAGCAAAAAACCAATATTCCTATCGGTGATTTAAAAGAAAAAGAACAATCTCAACTTCTCAACCTCGCCGATGACCTTAAGGCGCATGTTATTGGCCAAGATGCCGCAGTTGATAAGATTGCCAAAGCTATCCGCCGTAATCGTGTTGGACTTGGTGCACCAAACCGCCCAATTGGTAGCTTCCTATTTGTAGGCCCTACAGGAGTCGGTAAAACTGAACTCTCCAAACAGTTAGCCATCGAGCTCTTTGGTTCATCTGATAGTATGATTCGTTTTGACATGTCAGAATACATGGAAAAACACGCTGTTGCTAAATTGGTCGGTGCTCCTCCAGGCTATGTTGGTTACGACGAAGCTGGGCAATTAACTGAAAAGGTCCGCCGTAACCCTTATTCACTCATTCTCCTTGATGAGGTTGAAAAAGCTCACCCAGATGTGCTTCACATGTTCCTTCAGATACTTGATGATGGTCGTCTGACTGATGGTCAAGGGAGAACTGTAAGTTTCAAAGATACCATCATCATCATGACTTCAAATGCTGGTACTGGTAAAGTGGAAGCAAGTGTAGGTTTTGGAGCTGCTCGTGAGAATCGTACCAATTCTGTTATCAACCACCTCGGAGATTTCTTCAGTCCTGAATTCATGAACCGTTTTGACGGTATTATCGAGTTCTCTGCCCTAAGCAAGGAAAATCTCCTTACTATCGTGGACCTTATGCTTGATGGCGTCAACCAACGCTTGGCAAACAACGGTATCCACCTCAGTGTAACTGATAAAGTTAAGGAAAAACTGGTTGACCTTGGTTATGATCCTAAGATGGGTGCTCGACCATTGCGTCGTACAATCCAAGACCACATCGAAGATGCCATTACAGACTTCTACCTTAAAAATCCAAATGAAAAAGATCTCAAGGCTGTAATGACTTCAAAGGGACACATCACCATTAAATCTGCTCAAAAAACTGAAAAAACTTCTCAGAAAACTGAAGCATTAAAAGAAGTCAACTAAGGAAAGAAACCAAGTCGAATGACTTGGTTTTTTATACTTTTACATTTTCTCTTTGTAAAATTATCCCTAATTCTGCCTAAATCAATAGGAAAATGAGGAGTTTTTTAGTATAATGTAGGAAAATAAACCTAAGGAGCAACTCATGAATCCAACATTTGGTGACAAGGTTGAGGAAGCTCATTATCAAACACGTTACGGTGTTTATGCTGTAATTCCTAACCAAGACAAGACAAAGATCATTTTAGTGCAGGCTCCTAATGAAGCTTGGTTTCTCCCAGGCGGAGAAATCGAAGCAGGTGAGGATCACTTTAGTGCCTTAAAACGCGAGTTAATTGAAGAAATTGGGTACACAGCCACTTTAGGTCAGTACTATGGACAAGCTGACGAATACTTTTATTCAAGCCATCGTGACACATACTACTACAATCCAGCCTACATTTATGAAGTTGTAGATTTTTCAGAGATTGGAAAGCCCCTTGAAGATTTCAACAACCTGGCATGGTTTCCAATTGATGAAGCAATTGCCAAGCTAAAACGTGGTAGCCATAAATGGGGAATCGAACAATGGAAAGCAAGCAATACACTAACTGCCAAATCCTAGGAGGAAACTATGAAACTCATTAATACAACCCGGACCCATCAAGAACTAGTAAACAATCAACTCGATAATACAGATGCCTTTCTTGTAGAGACATACTCTGCTGGAAATACAGATGTTGTCTTTACACAAGCACCGAAACATTACGAACTTCTGATTTCAAATAAACACCGTGCTGTTAAGGACAACGAATTAGAAGTTATCCGTGAATTCTTCCTCAAACGAAAAATTGACAAAGACATCGTTTTGATGGACAAACTAAGAACAGTACACACAGATAAATTAATTGAGATCTCATTCCCAACAACTGTATAAATTCAAAAAGAAGCCGTAGCCAACCGCCACAGCTTCTTTTTTATAAGACTTTAGAAGCTTGGTCCAAGACTTCCATAACCTGGCGGCTATGCTTCAACTGCTTGGCAACACTTTCAAAATCCATTGTCGCAATCATTTTTCAAAAGCTACAAATTTATCATACATACGATGGTTTAAGTTATTAAGATTAGTCACAATCTCTTCTTGACCATTAAGAGTAAGACCAATTTCAGGAAGGGTGTTGGTTGCACCAAAAATGGTAATAGCTCCCTTATCACCTTGAATAGTTGAGCGAATTTCAGCACTACAGTCCTTTGCTCCAATGGCAACAGCCTTAAAGTTACCATAGTCCAAAACTAAAATTCCTGAAGTATCTACTCCTCGCTCTACATTCGGTAGATATTCCACACGATTAGGATTTCCAAAAAGACCAACAAGAAGATGAATATTATAGATATTAAGATCTCTAAGCGCTCCACCACCAATTTCAGGATTGAAGGCAGGAGCAATTTCTCATCGCTTAAAGGCATCGTAACGTGACGAATATTGGGAATAATTGATGTTGACAATTTTGATATCACCAATTTCAGATAAGGAGTACTTGATAACTTTAAAATTTTCCAAATATTGATTTGTTATTGCTTCTATCAAGAGAAGCTCTTTTTCTTAAGCAAGCTTAATCAGCTCTTCGAACTCTTCCAAATGCAGGGTAAAAGGTCTCTCACAGATGACATGCTTGCCAGCCAGAAGTGCTTGCTTGGCATAATCATAGTGAGTATGATTAGGTGTTCCAACATAAATGGTGTCAACATCTGGATTGGACAAGATGGCTTCATAATCACTTGTCGCCTGAGTTAGACCATATTGTTTGGCTAAAGTTTCAGCCTTATCAAGTGATTGTGGTGTCGACATTATAGCCTTCAGCTCAATGTCCTCAATAGTCGTTAACACAGGAAGGACCTCTGTAACAATCATTCCTGTACCTAATAGTGCGAGTTTCATTAAACTACCTCCTTCTTTCTCTAAACGCTTTTATACATGGAGTAATTCCATAAACACAACTATAATGAAAGAGGACTCCCATAGAAGCCCTCCGAGACTTAGTTACGTCCAAGCAGTTTCTTAACTCCTTGAATGGCTTTATATTTTAGCGGTTGTGGATAATAACGGAAAGTTCCCATCTTACGAACGATATAACCATTAAAGTTTTGTTTAAATCGCAAAACCCCATCAGAACCATCAAAGATGCCCATGATACCAAGGAAATTATAGAAACCAATACCACGTTTAATAGCCTGTGTCATCACATACTCCTGCAAGAGTGCAGGTGCATAAAACTTATTAAATTCAGGGTAAGAGCCACTGAAAAGATAGACTGCCTCTTGAGGTGTGTAAACGAAAAGACTTCCGGCTAGAACAATGTCTTCCTGACCATACTTGTCAATAAAGGCAGTTGCTTCGCCCTTGCGAACATCAAAAGTCTCAAACTGACTTAATAGCTCCCTCAATTGGTTTTGTTTTTTCTCAGATTTTGGATTGGTCTCTAAATCAGCTTGTAATTTGACAATTCTAGCTCTCAACTTTGCCTGATTACTCTCTAAATGATCAAAGTAATCTTGAAAATTCAGGGTAGCTACCATAAAATCAGCATTATCACCAAAAGCATCATAAAAATCTTGATAATAATCTAAAGATTTGTCACTATACTCACGACGATCAGAGGTCGCTGAAGTGATTTCTTTAAAAATAGATAACTCATCGCGTTTCAATTTCTTCAGTTTAATACCGAATGTTTTGGCTTTTTTTACAAGAGGTTTCCCTTTTTTACTGAATGATTTGATGAGATCTTTTTCTTCAATCCCAGACAATTCTTTAACATAGTGCCAATCGGGCTCACCACCAGGATACCCTGTCTGCAAACCATCAAAACTATAACCTAGGTCAGTCAATTGACTAATCAATTGCTTCTGCTCACTACTTATTGGTTCACCATTACTATCAAAGATTTGATAAGTATCATAAGGTTTGATTACCAGTTCAAGAGCACCATTTGCCTTAGCATAGTCCTTCAAACATTGGTAAAAGTCACTTAGATGAGCCACACTTGAGTGAATTGGTCCACAATTCACCTCCATACGAAGCCCACCGGTCATAGGCATACTATAGACAATCGCTGAAACTTCTATTTGGTTACCTTCTTTCCAGGCAACATAGCTAATGCTAAATCCACGTTTCTCAAGAAGCTTAGCCATTTCTTCAGTTTGCATAAAAGAACGCTCAGAAACCTGTTGAGCATGTGTATTAAATTCTTCTTTAGTTACTTGAATAAAGCTCATTTTTTTCCTTCCTAAAATGGATACAGTAAATTACTAGTGAGATAAACAGCAAGAGAACAAGTATTGCCACTAACGGTAGTCGGATTGGACGACAATTAAGCAACAAATCCCCACTGACAGCATAAATAACGGAGAGTGGGGTCATCCCAATTAGTGGCGCTAAAATCCTTGTCCTTGTGGGTAATTTCATCTGAACATAAGCGTAATTGACCAAAGCTGATGGGATAAAAGGAATAGAGAATGCTAGGAAAATACCAATAAAGCGATGTTTAAAGTACTCATCATAGTTTAGGAGTTTCTCCATACGTTTAGACTTATCAAGTCTTCTTAAAATTTCAATTCTAGTCAAATTATCAAAAGTATTACCTATAATATTCAAGGGAATTGAAAGCAAAGGGGCATAAAGTAGCCCAACAAAAATACAAAAAATAGAACTTGAAACTCCAAAAATAGCTAATGACAGAATCATGAGACTAATAAGAACAAGTGCATTTAAAAAATTTGCCTGCTTAAAAACCAATTTTAAAAAGGTTTGATCATGATTAGCATTCCTCTATTTCTTGATTTTGGGGATAAAGTTATTTAAAAGAAGCCATAAGATTACCAGAATTAAACCTGCTATCCCTATAAAAAATACCCTTTTTAGTCATTACATTTTCACAAATTTAATCACTCCTTTTATTATAACAAAAAAATACCTTCATTGATTTAGAAAGGCATCTTTTACTGTGATTACTTGTTAATCAAATTTTCTTGAGACTTGTTTTCCAAGGTACCATTTTTAAAGTTAAGAGTAAGGCTACCTGTTTTCCCTTTCTTAGTTACAAGGTTAGATGACCAAAGTGCTTGTGTCATTGTCGCATCAGAAGAAACAGCGATAGAATAAACATCTGGTACCCCAAGTGTTTTGACCGCATTATCATAGCTAGTTCCATTTTTAAGATCTTCATACATTTTCAAAGTGATTTTAGAATCCCGAACGTAAGAAAAAGTTGAAATTGACTTAACAACGGTACTATTGTTAAAAAGTTTTGCTGTAACAACAACATTATCATACTGCCAATTATAGACATCAAGCGTGGCGTCTCCTGCCTGCTCATGACTAGTTGATGTTGGCTCACCAAACCACCCCTTCAAACTATCAAGATTTGATCCCCCAGAAAACTCCTGAGAAGCATTTGCCATGATAATCTTATCAAAGTTCTGACGAACATTTCCATGCTTAACAGTTAAAACCTTTGATGCTTCATTATCCAAAGAACCTTTCGTCTCAGTCTTAGACGAAGAATTTCCGCAAGCAGCTAAGGAAACAAGTGAGACACCTAAAACGGTCAAAGACAAAAATTTTTTCATAATAAGTTACTATACACAAATAAAAGGCTGACGCCTCAAGTTTTTATGGAGCCGGTGGGAGTCGAACCCACGTCCAAGCATCTGCCAACATATTCGTCTACGACCATAGGTTATGTCTTTCATTTAACAGATAGGCGACACATAACTCAAGCCTTCTATATGCGAGCCTATAAATCTCTTTTCGACCAGCTAGGCAATGATCGAACGTAGCTTATAAATCAATAAAACTTCTAAACAAACATAAGCAATCTGCTAGAAGTCACGCGAGCAGGTGTTTAGGCTGCTACAGCGTAAGAATTAGTATTTTTTGCAGTTATATTTAACTGAGCGTTAACGTCGCCACACGAGTCGCAGAATATGCCTCATAATGCCTGTCGAATCCGTAACGACCCCAATATGAGATATTGATTATTATAGCAAAATTTTTAATAAATAGCAAAAAATTACCAAGATATACACAAAAGTATAGACTATGTACAATTTATTAGCATCTAGCTTTCTACCCAATTTACAGAAATAGATAATTCGGTTATTATTACAAATTACTATTCATTGACTTTCTCCCTAAACTCTAAAGATACTATATATCAGTTACCTTTTCTAACATTCCCTGAATTTAAAGAGCACTCTTGATAGATTTAACAACTAAAAAACGCTGAAAGCACTACGCTCTCAACGTTTCCACTTTGCACCCTAAGGGAATCGAACCCCTATCTCAAGAACCGGAATCTTACGTGATATCCATTACACTAAGGGTGCTAACAGTATACTATTATAGCATACTATATAATATAAAAAAAGACATGTTTCCATGTCTCTTTATTATCTTACAATTCGATATCTCCGAAAAGATCCGCCATTGAGAATCCAGATTGAGTTTCTGGAAGTTCGTAGTCACGTTTTTCTTGACGTTTTGGACGGCGTGGACGAGATTGACGCTTTTCGTTGTTTTCCCCTTCAGCGTTAGCTGGACGTTCTTCAAGAGCTTTGATAGAAAGTGATACACGTTCTGCATCAGCGTTTACTTCAAGAACTTTAACAGTAACGTCTTGACCTACTGAAAGAACATCTTTTGGATTTTCAACACGTTTGTGTGAAATTTGTGAGATGTGAACAAGTCCATCGATTCCTGGTAATACTTCAACGAAACCACCAAAGTCAGTCAAACGCTTAACTTTACCTTCGATTACATCACCAGCAGCAAGTTTTTGTTCAACACCATCCCATGGTCCAGGTGTTGTTGCTTTAAGTGAGAGTGATACACGTCCTGCTTCTTCGTCGATAGCAAGAACTTTAACTTCAACTTCATCACCAACAGATACAACTGATTTAGGTGAAACGTTACGTTCGTGAGACAATTCAGTCACGTGAACAAGTCCGTCTACACCACCAAGGTCAATGAAAGCACCGAAGCTTGTCAAACGAGCAACTTTACCAGTTACTACTGAACCAACTTCAAGTTTAGAGAAGACTTCTTTACGAGCTTCTATAGCTTCTGCTTCAACAACTTCACGACGTGAAAGGATGAAACGGTTTTCAGCTGGATCAACTTCTTTAATTTTAGCGTCAAATTCTTGACCTACGAATTTTTCAGTGTTACGAACAAAACGAGTATCAATCATTGAGGCTGGAATAAATCCACGGAGTCCTTCAAATTCAACTGAAAGTCCACCTTTAACAGCACGTGTTACTTTAACAGTAACAACTTCTTCTTCACGACCAACAAGTTTATCCCAAGCTTTGCGAGCCTCCAAGCGTTTTTTAGATACAAGGTAAGTTACAGTATCAGTATCTTTACCAACAACTTGACGAAGAACAAGCACTTCAAGTGTTTCACCATCTTTAACAAGGTCGGCAACGTTTGCGTCACGTTCATTTGTCAATTCACGACGTGTCAAAACACCTTCGATACCTGTTCCTTCGATAACAACATTTGCTTGATCATTATCTACTGAGATAACTTCAGCTGTTACAACGTCACCTGTGCTAACTTCGCTAACACTATTTAGCAATTCTTCAAATTCGTTCATTCTAAAAAAATCCTCCAACAAGAGCCAGCCAATTCTGACCCTTGATAACAATATATTTTTCAAGGTACCCGCAAAGACAATTATTAACATAGACGGTGCCAATGCACCCGATACCATTGACTGGGGTAGCTGGATTCGAACCAACGCATGAGGGAGTCAAAGTCCCTTGCCTTACCGCTTGGCTATACCCCAATAACAAAATGCTATAAAAAAACATCTAAGCACTTGATATCGTATATTCCGATTCAGTTTCTTAGACATGGAGAGAGAGGGATTCGAACCCCCGAACCCGAAGGAGCGGATTTACAGTCCGCCGCGTTTAGCCTCTTCGCTATCTCTCCTTAAGAACAAGAAACAGTATAACACAGTTTCTTGATCAAAGCAAGCCTTTACTTTGGATTTTAATGATTAAGATTGTAGGCTTCGATAATGGCAGCTATTGCATCATCCATTTTCTTGTGGAAACCTGCTACATTTTCTTTATCAACAACGGCAAACTTTCCATCGATTTCTACAATTTGTCCGATGACTTTCTTTCCAACAAGAAGCTCAAAACCTTCAATGGTTGCTTTGTTTACAATGACTTTGGCATCTTTGATTTGGATTTCAATTTTTTTGTCTTTTTTACTCATAGATCTATACCCGATACCTAATTCGAGCCATCCTTTCTTAGTGTATGTCCTTAATTTTACCGAAAAAGAGAAAAGCTTGCAAGGGCAAGCTTTAAAATAATCATTTATTTACTTGGAATTAGTCAACTTTGACAATCCATCCTTCTGGGGCCTCAACGTCACCAAATTGGATACCTGTTAACTCATCATAAAGTTTCCGTGTTACAGGTCCGACTTCTGTTTCTGAATAGAAGACATGGAAGTCATCACCGTGTTGTACACCACCAATTGGTGTGATAACAGCAGCTGTACCACAGGCACCGGCTTCGACAAATTTATCCAACTCGGCAATCTTAACATCACCTTGAATAGCTTTCATACCAAAACGATTTTCAGCCAGGTAAAGCAATGAGAATTTCGTAATTGATGGCAAGATAGATGGGCTAAGCGGAGTAATGAACTCATTATCTGCTGTAATCCCAAAGAAGTTTGCAGAACCGACTTCTTCAATCTTAGTGTGGGTTGCTGGGTCAAGGTAGATAACATCAGAGAAATTAGAATCATGGGCAATTTTCCCTGGCAACATACTTGCCGCGTAGTTACCACCAACCTTAGCAGCACCTGTACCATGTGGTGCTGCACGGTCATATTCGTCCTGGATAAGGAAATTCGTTGGAGCCAATCCGCCTTTGAAGTAGCTCCCTACTGGCATAGCGAAAATTGTAAAGATATACTCATCTGCCGGGTGAACACCAATAATGTCTCCAACCCCAATCAAGAGTGGACGAAGATAAAGTGTTGCGCCAGTACCATATGGTGGGACGTATTCTTCATTAGCACGGACTACTTTTTTACAAGCATCTACAAATTTTTCCACTGGAACTTGTGGCATCAAAAGACGATCAGCAGTACGTTGTAGACGTCTGGCATTTTCATCTGGACGGAACAATTGAATAGAGCCATCTTTAGTGCGGTAAGCTTTGAGACCTTCAAAAGCTTCTTGACCATAGTGAAGGGCTGGAGACGATTCTGAAATGTGCAAGGTTGCATCCTCAGTCAATTGCCCCTCATCCCATTTACCATCTTTGTAATATGAAATATAACGGAATGGAAGTTTACGGTAATTAAATCCTATATTTTCCCAGTCTAAATCAACCGTCATGTGTATGTCCTCTTTTCTGTTACTATGTGCTTTCTAGTATAGTCCTTTTCATTGAAAATTTCAATGTTATGTTGCAAAATTCTGACAATTATTTTATAAGAGTTATTTTGTCAGCCAAAGAAAAAAACTCTGCCCTCTAGTAAGAGAACAAAGCTTTCTTAACTCTATTTTTTAAGAATTTTGGCTGAGAAGACTTCCTTATCTGCTAGTCCTTCAATGAAACTTCCGTTGCTAGTACGCTCTGACAGATTAAGAAGTGATAAATCAACCTCTGCAGTTTCACCTGTCGTAGCTATTACAAACAAGATCTGAGGAGTCTCTTCTACTGGTGTTGCTAGAAGATCTATCTCAGCTCCAGCATTTTCTGTAAAGACTGGGCCAGCTGTGAAGACACAGTGAGGCTTGGTCTTAAGCTCACGAAGAACCTGGAGACCTCGACCAGCTCGCTTAGTCCGTGGAATATCGGACGTCGCCACACGTTTGAGACTAGCTCGTTGTGTAAGTAAGTAGAAACTTTGCGTATTTGCCACAAAAACGGCCTGAACCTTGTCGTCATCCTTAAGATTGATTGCCTTAACACCTACTGCCTTAGCACCAACCACTGGAACTTCATCCGCATTGAAACGAAGGGCATATCCTTTTTGAGTGATAATCATGATATCATCCAATTGAATTGGAGTTACTGTGACGATCACATCACTTTCATCCTTGAGTTTACCATATTTAACCGACTTAGACTTGTAGGTACGCCATGGCGTAAATTCCTTACGTTCGAAACGTTTAATTTGACCAAGCTTAGTGGTTGCCAGGTAAGTACCAGTTTCAAAATCATCCAGGATTTCTGCATAAAGCACTTCTTCATCTTTCGAAAAATTAGTTATAGTTTGTGATAAATGCTCTCCTAGATCCTTCCAACGAATATCTGGTAACTCATGTATTGGACGATAAATCACATTGGCCTGATTGGTAAAAATCAAGAGATGCTGTGTCGTCTTAGCCTGCTGAACCAGAATCAAATCATCATCATCACGTTTTCCAACTTCTTCAATCATCGAAGCATTGAAAGATCGTGGGCTAGTACGTTTGACATAACCACCACGAGTGATGCTGACATAGGTTTCTTCTTCAACAATCAGACTTGCGGTATCAATTTCAATAGTCTTGGTTTCTGCTTGCAACTCTGAACGACGGTCATTTCCAAATTTCTTCTTAATATCACGAAGTTCACGTTTCATGACATTAAACATGGTACGCTCATCACCAATGATGGCAGCCAAGGTCGCAATCTGTTCACGTAAATTGGCTTCCTCATTTTGGAGAGCGACGATATCCGTATTTGTTAAACGATAAAGTTGCAAGGTCACGATAGCTTCGGCTTGTTCTTCTGAAAAATCATAGCTGACTTTAAGATTTTCCTTGGCATCTGCCTTATTTTCAGAAGCTCTGATAAGGGAAATAACCTCATCCAAAATTGAGATAACACGAATCAACCCTTCAACAATATGAAGGCGTTTTTCAGCCTTTTCCTTATCAAATTTTGAACGAGCAACGATAATATCGCGACGGTGAGCAATGTAGCTAGACAAAATCTTTTGTAAGCCCACTTGACGTGGGGTGAAATGATCAATAGCCACCATATTGAAATTGTAGTTGACCTGCAGATCCGTATATTTCAAAAGGTAGTTAAGAATGGTTTGGCTGTCAGCATCCTTCTTAAGTTCGATAGCAATACGCAAGCCTGAACGGTCAGACTCATCACGAACTTCTGCAATGCCTGGAACCTTGTTATTGACTCGAATATCATCAATTTTTTTAACAAGAACTGCCTTATTAACATCGTAAGGAATTTCAGTAACAATAATCTGTTTCTTGCCACCTTTGAGTTGTTCAATTTCAGTACGCGAACGCACGACTACTCGGCCCTTACCAGTTTCGTAAGCCTTACGAATCTCATCTTTCCCCTGAATAATAGCACCTGTCGGGAAATCTGGTCCAGGCAAGAATTCCATCAACTTATCCAGTTTAGCAGATGGATGGTCAATCATATAAACAACGGCATCGATGACTTCTGCCAGATTATGTGGCGGAATGTCTGTAGCATAACCAGCAGAAATCCCTGTCGCACCATTGACCAAAAGGTTTGGAAAGGCTGCAGGTAAAACGGTTGGTTCCTTCTCTGTATCATCAAAGTTCCAAGCCCAAGGAACAGTGTTTTTATCGATATCTTGAAGAAGGTACCCAGCAATCTCTGACAAGCGTGCCTCGGTATAACGCATAGCCGCTGGTGGATCACCGTCCATAGAACCATTGTTACCGTGCATCTCAACTAGGATTTCACGATTCTTCCAGTCCTGGGACATACGCACCATGGCATCGTAAATAGAGCTATCACCATGTGGGTGGAAATTACCCATGATGTTACCAACAGACTTAGCCGATTTACGATAGCCTTTGTCATAGGTATTGCCATCCTTATTCATGGAATAAAGAATACGACGTTGAACGGGTTTCAGACCGTCACGAATGTCAGGAAGCGCACGCTCCTGAATGATGTATTTGGAGTAGCGTCCAAAACGCTCTCCCATGATGTCCTCAAGGGACATGTTTTGAATGTTAGACATAAGATACAAAGGGACGATTCGGCTTGCCGAAAATCTCTGTAGAAAAATAGGAAACCGATGCAAGGTTGATGAAGCCAAGGCGATTTATCTACTTTTCCTAAGAAATTAGTCCCGTGTTCAGTTACATTCAGTAACCAAACGACCCTTTCTGTAAAGTTTAAAATACGTTGTTAAATGGTGGAGAAGGAATTTTCACACAGTATTTAGGGCGTGTTCAACTCCTTTCAAAGAATGTTGAGTGGTTTTCTATAGAAAAAGGAATTTAGTTACTGCAAGTAACCGAACAATCCTTTCTGTAGTTTAAAGTGTTTAAAATAGATTATTGAATCAGTGATTAGAGAGTTCCTCCTCAGCATAAGCCGTCATCTCTCATTCTCTTTATGATTGTAGGCAAACTCCATCTTTTTAGCCAATCATACTTACCTGTAAAATCATCATGAGAAGCCTTACCTCTAAAAAACTTTCAGGGTCTCCAAATTTAGATTCAATTACCTTAAGTATGCATAGACGAAATACTATCGGTGTATACAATCCTAAAAGTCTAATTTGTCGACGATTCATGATGATTACAAGAAAAATTGAGGACAAAAAACTAATAAAAGAAAACCTAAGTATAGATCCATTATTCACACTCCTTAAAACGCTGTCGTTTCTTCCAAGGTAAATTTAACATTATCCTCAATCCATTGACGGCGAGGAGCTGCCTTATCTCCCATTAGCACTGAGACGCGGCGTTCGGCACGCGCTAAATCGTCAATAGTCACTCGGATAAGCGTTCTGGTCTCTGGATTCATGGTTGTTTCCCAAAGCTGGTCAGCATTCATTTCACCAAGTCCTTTGTAACGTTGGAGAAGCGCACCTCTACCAAACTTTTGACGAAGTTCTTCAAGTTCCCCATCGGTCCAAGCATATTCGACAACTTCCTTCTTGCCTTTACCTTTAGACATCTTATAAAGAGGGGGCAAAGCAATATAAACGTGCCCTGTTTCAACCAATGGACGCATATAACGATAGAAGAAAGTAAGCAACAAGGTCTGGATGTGAGCTCCATCGGTATCAGCATCGGTCATGATGATAATCTTGTCATAGTTGATATCGTCAAGGTTAAAATCAGCTCCAACACCTGCACCAATAGTGTAAATCATGGTATTGATTTCTTCATTTTTGAGAATATCTGCCATTTTGGCTTTCTCTGTATTTAGGACCTTACCTCGTAAGGGCAGAATTGCCTGGAATTTACGATCACGGCCTTGTTTGGCTGATCCACCAGCAGAGTCCCCTTCGACCAGATAGAGCTCATTTTTCTTGGCATTTTTAGACTGGGCTGGCGTCAGTTTCCCTGACAAGAGTCCCTTGTCTTTTTTATTTTTCTTTCCATTTCGGCTAGCATCACGAGCTTTTCTGGCAGCTTCACGGGCATCACGGGCCTTGATGGCCTTACGCACCAAGTTAGAAGCCAGATCTCCATTTTCCATAAGGAAATAAGTCAGATACTCTGAAACAATACCATCAACAATAGGGCGAGCAAGTGGTGACCCCAACTTATCCTTGGTTTGCCCCTCAAACTGAAGGTGCTCTTCAGGAACTAAGAGCGAGATAACCGCTGACAAGCCCTCACGGTAATCCGACCCTTCAAGGTTCTTATCCTTTTCTTTGAGTAAGCCAGTCTTACGTGCATAATCGTTAAAGGCCTTGGTAATAGCAGATTTGAAGCCCGTCTCGTGAGTACCTCCGTCCTTAGTTCGGACATTATTAACAAAGGAAAGGATATTATCAGAGTAACCATCATTGTACTGAAGGGCTAATTCCAAGTGAAAATCTTGCTGATCTCCATCAATATAGATGACTGGCGTCAGCGTTTCCTTGTCTTCATTCAAGTAAGACACAAAGTCTTGGACTCCATTTTCATAATGGAATTCTTCGCGTACTTCTTCTTCACCACGCAAGTCTGTCAATGTCATGGTAACATTCTTAAGAAGGAAGGCTGATTCTTTGAGACGCTCTGAGATAGTATTAAATTTGAAGTCTGTCGTTGAAAAGATGCTAGCATCAGGCATGAAGGTTACTTTTGTCCCTGTCTTAGACTTAGGTGCCTTGCCAATCTTTTCGAGCCCTGTAACAGGGTGACCACCATTTTCAAAACGCTGGCGATAAACACTACCATCACGGGTAATCTCTACCTCAAGCCAGCTAGAAAGTGCATTTACAACTGATGATCCTACACCGTGAAGACCACCAGAAGTCTTATAACCACCTTGTCCAAATTTACCACCTGCGTGGAGGACTGTGAAAATAACTTCTACCGTTGGTTTACCCATGGCATGCATACCTGTCGGCATCCCACGTCCAGAGTCAGAAACGGAAACAGAACCATCCTTATTTAAGGTGACAGCAATGACATCACCAAAGCCTGAGAGAGCTTCATCGACCGCATTGTCGACAATCTCCCAAACCAAGTGATGAAGACCTGTCCCATCTGTTGAGCCAATGTACATCCCTGGGCGTTTGCGAACAGCATCTAACCCTTCCAGTACCTGAATGGCATCATCATTATAATTATTTACATTTATTTCTTTTTTAGCCAAGAGTGACCTCCAAAATTTTCATCCTTATTATTTTATAAGTTTTCAAAAGAATTTGCAAAGGAAATTGAGAAAGCTCACAGGGTATCTTTATGCTGACTAGCTTTGTCAATTACTAGGCTGTATGCTATAATTATCTCATGAAAATCTTATTATTAATCCTTATCGCCTACTTGCTAGGTTCCATTCAGACTGGTCTCTGGATTGGAAAAGTTTTCTTTCACACTAATCTTCGAGAGCATGGATCTGGAAATACTGGAACAACCAATACCTTCCGTGTTCTTGGTAAGACTGCTGGCACAATCACTTTCTTAGTGGACATGCTTAAAGGAACTTTGGCAGTGCTCTTACCTATTTGGCTGGGTATCACGGAAGTGTCACCCCTAATCATTGGTTTCTTTGCAATTATCGGGCATATTTTTCCATTCTTTACGGGATTTAAGGGTGGAAAAGCCGTTGCGACAAGTGCTGGGGTGCTTCTTGGTTTTGTTCCCCTCTACTTTGTCTTCCTACTCCTGGTCTTTGCTTTAACGCTCTATTTAACCAGCATGATTTCATTTTCAAGTATCACTGCTGCAGTTGTTGGACTGATCACCTTGGCTACTTTTCCAGCCATCCACTTCTTGCTAGATGGCTATGACCCAATCTTTAGTGCTGTTCTTATCATCATAGTTTTAGTGATTATTTTCCGTCACACTGAAAATATAGCTCGTATCCGTAACCATCGAGAAAACCTGGTCCCCTTTGGACTTAATTTAACTAAACAAAATCCAAAGAAATAAATAATTTATTACTATTGACCACTAGCCAAGCTAGTGGTTTTCTTGTTCTGCTAACCAACTGACGGCCTCAAAACAAATAATAAAGATCCAAAGTCTCTACCTCGGATCTTTTTAGGCTTAAGCTTTAAAGCTGACACCATTTTCTTTTAATTTTTTAACTGTCGCAGGTCCTACCCCCTTGAGCGCTAGGACTTCTTCTTCAGTCACAGTAGCAAAAGCCGCTACTGACGTCAAACCTTCATTGTAGAGGGTCTCTACAAGGTTCGAACGAAGACCGTCAACTTCTGGAACTTCTGCAAAGGATTCAAGACTAAGATCTGTAGTTACCACTTCTTCCTTAGCAACTGTCTTAGATTCAGCAAGAGGTTGTGGTGCTACTGGTGGCACCGGTGGAACAGGGGCTTTAAGATTATTGAAAAGTCCTTGTTTTTTCAAACGGTGTTTAAAAGCTTTCTTTTTATTTTTTACTTTAGCCATGTCTAGTTTTCTCCTATTTTGACAAACGACTTTTTCTTATAAAGCACGGTTGTCATTTTTTTCATTCTCTATTAATAGTGACGTTCTCCGAACAGGCCATCTGGCATATCATGGAAACCTTTACCCGCACGATAATTGGTAAACTTACCAATTAGGAAATTGTAGGCATCTAATTTAGCCTCATAACGGAAACTTGCATCACGTGCACGCTCATCGCCATCTTCTTCCCAGATTTTCTTGCTAGCAGCCAAAGCCGTTTCGTTTACTTTAACTTGGGTAACAACCCATTCCTCAAAGTCTTTTAGAAATTCTTGTTCGTAGGTCATGTTTTCCTCTTCATTTTAAAAACCAGCTTAATGCTGGCTTCATTTTCTACTAATAGTGTGTAGAGCTAATAGCCTTACAATTTCTTATTATAACAAATAATTAGAAATTTGACTAGGTTCTAAATTCTTGATATAAGGCTTTAATGTCATTTGGACGTGTTCGACAGCAACCACCCAAAATTTTCACGCCAAAATGAGCATGCCAATACTTGCTATGTTCAACTAGGGTTAAAGCGTCTTTATCTTTGGGTTTCCAAGTCTGACTGTCGCCATCATAAACTTCACCTGAATTGGGATAAGTAATGAGCGCCTTGCCAGCATTCTTAAGAAAAGCTAGAGCCTGGTTATACAGAAGAGGTGAACTACAGTTGATGCCTACAGCCAAGATTTGATTTGACTGAGAAACAAGCTTGGCCATTTCAGCTAGAGAAGTCCCATCACTGATAGCATCTGGAATCTGGACTGTAAAACTCATATAAGCTTCTGCTTCTGGAAACTCTTCAGCTAGAAGTTCAATCAAGGCTTGTGTTTCCAAACGATTTGGAATGGTTTCCAAAGCCAACAAATCCACACCTTGATCTAGGAGAATTTGAATCCTAGGGCGATGAAAATCCTTAAGCTCCTTGATAGTAATTTGACCATAATCACCACTATACTCAGAACCATTAGCCAAATAAGCCGCGTACGGACCAACATCTCCAGAAATCAAAGGATATGGTCGTTTTGCTTTCTCAGTCTCATCTAATGCTCCCCATACCTTATCACGTGCAGCCTTTGCTAACCGGACCGTCAGGGCAATAATCTGCTCCGCTGCTTTCTCGGTAAGTCCTGCCTCTACCAATCCAGGTAAGGTCGCCTGATAAGATGACGTGGTAATCAAGTCAGCCCCAGCAGCCACATAAGTTTCGTGAAGTTCTTGAATAACTTCTGACTTCTCAAGAAGGTACTTAGCTGACCAGAGCTTACCTGAAATATCATACCTCAGGGCTTCCATCTCTGTTCCTAGAGCCCCATGAAGAATGAGGGGAGAATTATTTTCCAAATAATCTTTAAATGTTGCCATAAAACTCCTCCTTACCATTTGTTAAAGCAAAGGTAGTGATAAAGGTAACAGAAAATCATGAAAGGAATACCGAAATAGAGTCCCGCACGTTGTGAACTATCCCAAGCAATCCCAAGCACAGAAATAGCCAACAGAACAATTGTGATATAAGGGAGGATTGGATTAAACGGTGTCTTATAGTCCAGTTCGTCTTCGGAATGTTCTAGCTTCCACTGTTTTCGGAAATTAATCTGTGCCATAGGAATAGAAAGCCAAACAACAACAACTGCAAAACCAGCAATTGATACTAGAGCTAGATAAACCGTATCCGCTGCATAGATACTTGAGAAGAGCGATAAAACTGCCCCAGCCATGGAAATCAAAAGGGCTGTCATTGGAACGCCATGCTTATTGATTGTCACTAGTTTTTTATTGAGCATTCCCTCATTGGCCAAAGACCAAAGCATACGGCTTGAAGCATAGAGCCCCGAATTCCCAGCCGAAAGAATAGCTGTCAGGATAACAAAATTCATAATGTCTGCCGCAACTGGAATCCCCATCTTGTCAAAGACATCAACGAAAGGGGCTGAGGATACCCCTGCTTCTTTCATTGGAAGAAGCGAAGCCAATACCACAATAGTCAAGACGAAGAAGATAACCAAACGTCCAATGGTTGTTTTAATAGCACGTGGAACAGCCTCTTTGGGATTATCTGTTTCACCAGCTGCAATACCGATTAATTCTGTTCCCGAAAAGGCATAATTAACCGCCAACATAACTGACACAATGGCAAGACCTCCATTGGGAAAGAGACCATTGGCCGTCAAATGCTTAAACATAATAGCTTCATGGTGACCTTCAAAACGCACCAAACCAAACATAGCTCCTAGACCTAGTATGATGAAAACCAAGATGGCGATGACTTTGATTGACGAGAAGACGGATTCTGCTTCCGCAAAAGATCTCACACTCAAAGCATTAATCCCCAAAATTACTAAGGCAAAGAAGGTTGCAAAAATCCAAGCCGGAACTGACGGAAACCAGCGTTGCATCAGCATGGCCGCACCTAGGAATTCTGTCCCCAAGGCAACCGTCCAACAAATCCAATAAAGCCAGGCTACAGTAAAACCTGTTCCAGGACTGATAAACTTAGTGGCATAGGTGTGAAAGGATCCCGTTACTGGCATAGCTACTGCTAACTCCCCCAACGAAAGCATAACCAAGTAAACGACAACAGCTCCCACAAGATAAGAGAGGATAGCACCAAGGGGACCTGCTTGTGCAATCGTATAGCCCGAGCTCAAGAAAAGACCAGTGCCGATAACACCACCCAGCGAGAGCATAAAGAGGTGGCGTGAGGTCATCTTCCGTTGAAACTGACCCTCATTTTCATAATTATGTTTTTCCATAGATTCCTCCAATAGATGTAATAAAACAAGCTTATCACAATAAAAGATCTTTGGATAATAGGTTGAAACTATCAAAGAGATAGAGAAAAACTATCACAAGAAAAAAACTCGGATTTCACCGAGCTTTTCTTACAATTCTGCCAAAATAGTATCCCATGCCTCGTCATAGCCATCACGTGTGACAGATGAAAAAACGATGAAATGGTCATTTTTGTCGAAATTGAGTTTTTTCTTAATGATCGATTCGTGCTTGTTCCATTTTCCACGAGGAATCTTATCAGCCTTAGTCGCTACAACAATAACTGGAATTTCATAATACTTTAGAAATTCATACATTTGAATATCGTCCTGAGTTGGCTCATGTCGGAGGTCAACCAAGCTAACAACGACACGAAGATTATCTCGAGTCACAAGGTACTCCTCAATCATTTTCCCCCATTTAGCACGTTCTTTTTTGGAAACACGGGCATAACCATAACCTGGAACATCCACAAAGCGTAACTTGTCGTCAATATTATAGAAATTGAGCAATTGTGTTTTTCCTGGTTTACCAGAAGTACGTGCTAGATTTTTACGACCAAGAAGTGTATTGATAAAGCTTGACTTACCAACATTCGATCGTCCTGCTAGGGCAACTTCAGGTAGGTCATCTTGTGGGTAGTGACTCTTATTTGCCGCACTGAGTAAAATCTCAGCATTGTGCGTATTTAGGACTTGTTCTTCAGTCATAGGTCCTCCTTATGCTGTTTCCAATACTGGAGCAGCTTTCCCATCAACAGCTTCTTTGGTGATACGAACCTTAGTGACATCTTCCTGACTAGGGATTTCAAACATAACATCCATCATGACTTCTTCAATGATAGAGCGAAGCCCACGCGCACCAGTCTTACGTTCAATTGCCTTACTTGCAATAGCCTCAAGGGCATCCTGGTCAAACTCAAGTTCAACCCCATCATAAGACAAGAGGGTTTGATACTGCTTCACCAAGGCATTCCTAGGCTCTGTCAAAATACGCACCAAGTCGTCAACCGTTAACTGTTCAAGGGCCGCAAGAACTGGCAAACGTCCGATAAATTCAGGGATAAGTCCAAATTTTTGGATATCTTCAGCCACAATTTCTTTCATGTATGATGATTCGTCATCAATTGCTTTATTATTTTGACCAAACCCAATGATTTTCTCACCAAGACGTTGCTTAACGATATCTTCGATACCATCAAAAGCACCACCCACGATAAAGAGAATATTCTTAGTATCAATTTGAATCATCTCTTGATTAGGGTGTTTACGACCACCTTGAGGTGGAACGCTAGCCACTGTTCCCTCAATAATCTTCAAGAGAGCTTGTTGAACCCCTTCACCTGAAACATCACGAGTGATTGAAACATTCTCACCTTTTTTGGCAATCTTATCAATCTCGTCCACGTAGATAATCCCACGTTCCGCACGTTCAATATTAAAGTCTGCCGCTTGGATTAGTTTGAGGAGGATATTTTCCACATCCTCACCCACATAACCTGCCTCTGTCAATGATGTCGCATCCGCAATCGCGAAAGGAACATTCAAACTACGAGCCAAAGTCTGAGCTAAGTAAGTTTTCCCTGACCCTGTTGGTCCAATCATGAGGATATTTGATTTTTGCAAGTCCACATCATGATCTTCACGACTTTCTGTGAAGTTGATACGTTTATAGTGGTTGTAAACAGCTACTGCCAAGGCACGTTTGACACGATCTTGCCCCACGACATAGTTGTTCAAAATATCTAAAAGTTCTTTTGGCTTTGGCGTTTCAGCCAAGTCAGCTAAAACTTCTTCAGCCGTTTCCTCACGAATAATTTCTTGTGACAAGGCCACACATTCGTTACAGATAAAGACGCCATTACCGGCGATAATTTTCTTCACTTCTTCTTGGTTTTTGCCACAAAATGAACAATAAACCATCTCTTCATTACGATTTCCAGCCATTTATTCCTCACTCTTTTCTAAAATAGGGTGCCATAGAAGGCATGAATAGTATTGACAAGGTTAGTAAAAGCATTTAAAAAGAGAAAAACTGCTAACCCATAACGTTTCTTACGAAAGGCAGGAATTGCGGAAAGCACACAAAGCACTCCCAATAATGCAGTAAATAATCCAAAAACACTACGTTGCATGAACCTAGTCCCCTTCTTTTTCATAGCGACTTATACTAAAGTCATAGGCATTTTTTTCATTCTTGGGCACGCGGTCACGCGATACCTCTTTAAATGCCGTCGTATCTAGTTGTGGAAAATATGTGTCTCCCTCTAAATCAGCCTCAATAGTTGTTTTGATGAGCATATCATAATGTCCATCAAAAGCCTTGTAGACACTAGCACCACCAGCAATATAGAGATCCTTATCTTGCTGTTCAAACCAAGCTAGAGCTTCCTCAACACTCGTAACGGTCGTTACTTCCTCACAGTCGAAGTCCTTGTCTCGTGTTAGAATTAAGGTTTCACGTCCTGGGAGGCAACGACGGTTCATGCCATCAAAGGTCACACGTCCCATAAGAATTGCTGAACCCATGGTCGTTTTCTTGAAATGTGCCAGTTCAGCAGGCAAGTGCCACGGCATGGTGTGATTCTTCCCAATAACATGGTTACGAGCTTCCGCCCAAATAGCAATGATTTGTTTAGACACGGTATTTCCTTTTCTTTATAAGTTTACAATCCATTCTAACAAAAAAAGACAAAAAGAGCTTGGAAAAACTTTGCCAGCTCTTTATGGGCTTAAATCATAAGCATTTATTAAATTGCTAAGTCAAATTTGAGTTGAGGTTTAACAGGATAATAGTCCACCAATTCAAAATCTTCTGGTTTGATATCAAAGAAATTAGTTTCATCAGGAACATTGAGGACCAAGCGTGGTTGACAATCAGACGGCTGACGCTTGAGGAGTTCCTCAGCTTGTTCAAATTGATTGTCATAGATATGGAGGTTGTTGATGAAATAAAAGAATTTACCAACTTTCCAACCAAAATGCTTGGCAATCATCATCTGAAGTGCCACATACTGCATAGCATTAATGTGATGGGCCACCAACATATCGTTTGAGCGCTGCGTCAAAGTGGCATCCAAATAAACGTCCTCACCCACACGACGAACATCAAACATGGTCTGGAAGGCGCAAGGCTGAAGTCCAGCTGTCTCCTCGAAGGCCTCGTAATCCCAAAGGGAAATGACATTACGGCGATTCCAAGGATTGGCTTCTAACTGTGCTAACAAACGATTAATAATATCGTGCTTCTTAACGACTGCCCCATAACGCTGACCGATTGAACGCTTGTCCCCATTATTAGCAGGGACGCCTTCAACTTCCCAGTCATTCCAATAATGAACATTATACTTATCTTCAAGCACATCTAGGCTATTTGTCTGGTCTTGATAGATCCAGAACACTTCTTTGATGGCAGATTTGATAGCAATGGGACGCAGAGTCGTAATTGGAAACTCTCCCTTGCTCAAATCATATTCTGCAAAAGACCCTGTGATGTATTTGGAATTGGCTGTTGTGCCATCCTTGTATTTAGGACGTGCTTGCTCTGACCAAACTCCCTCTTCCATGATTTTAGTGATATTTTCTTTAAAAATAGTGTCTGCTTTCGTCATGATTTTCCTCTTTATTCCATTGAAAACAAAGTCTCACTTAATACTCGTAACATATAGATGGAAATAACTTTGCTTATCTAATTATAGCTGTAAATAATGTTGCTTTTCATTTTTATTTTACCTTATTCTGGTGCAAATGAGAACTAAAAGCTATGGGATTACCAAAACTACATCTTTTGAAATCCTCTAGTTCATATCAAAAAATAAAGTGTTACTAACTATCAGAGTTTTTTTCAAGGCGAAAGCTCTTTTTTATGGTAAAATCACTATATATTAGTATCCTCTGGATACTTTACAATGAAGAATAAAAGGAAACATCATATGTCTATTGGAATTGACAAGATTGGGTTTGCGACCAGTCAATATGTTCTAAACATGGCGGATCTTGCTCTTGCTCGAGGGGTGGATCCTGAAAAATTCAGCAAGGGGCTGATGCTTGATGCAACCAGCATTACACCAATTACAGAAGATATCGTGACACTTGCATCTGACGCAGCCGCTGACATTTTAACTGACGACGACAAGAAGGCCATTGATATGGTCATTGTAGCTACTGAGTCTTCCATTGACCAATCAAAGGCTGCTGCAGTTTATGTCCATAGTCTTCTCAACATTCAACCATTTGCCCGTTCTTTTGAAATGAAGGAAGCTTGCTATGCAGCAACTGCTGGTCTTAACTACGCTAAATTGCACGTAGCAGCTCACCCGAATAGCAAGGTTCTGGTTATCGCTAGTGATATCGCCCGCTATGGTGTAGGATCCTCAGGTGAATCTACTCAGGGAGCTGGTGCCGTAGCCATGCTAGTCAGTCAGAATCCACGTATTTTAGAGCTTGCGGATGACAATGTGGCACAAACCCGTGATGTCATGGACTTCTGGCGTCCAAACTATAGTTCAACGCCATTTGTTCAAGGCATCTATTCAAACAAGCAGTACCTTGATAGTTTGAAGACAACTTGGGTAGCTTATCAAGAACGTCATCAAGTCGATTTTGCTGATTTTGCAGCTTTTTGCCTTCACCTTCCTTATCCTAAATTGGCTCTTAAGGGACTTAATAAGATTATTCCCAAAGATTTGAATCCAGAGAATAAAGAGCGTCTCACAAGTAACTTCGAAGCTTCTATTACCTATAGTCGACAAATCGGAAATATCTATACAGGATCACTTTATCTTGGACTTCTTTCTTTGCTTGAACAGTCACAAAATCTTAAAACAGGAGATAAGATAGGCTTCTTTTCTTATGGTTCTGGAGCCGTCTCTGAAATTTTCTCCGGTCGTTTAGTGGAAGGCTACAAAGACATGCTTCGTTCTGATCGTCTAGATATCTTTGCCCAACGCCATAACTTGAGCGTTGCTGACTATGAGCAACTTTTCTATGAAGAGGTTCAATTGGATGACACTGGCTCAACCCAATTCAATACTTATCAAACTGGACCTTTCCGTTTGACTGAAATCTCTGAACATCAACGTATCTATAAAGGAAATCAAAATGACTAAACTCTCTTGGACTGGTTTTTCCAAGAAGACATTGCAAGAACGCAAAGAGCATTTGAAAAATAATGCTCTTTTGTCTCAGGAAAATCAAGACCTTCTGGATAATGACCAACAGCTTACTCTTGAAACAGCTAATCAAATGGCTGAAAATGTCATTGGTCGCTTTACACTTCCCTTCGCCATTTGCCCAGATGTATTGGTAGATGGCGTTACCTATCAGGTTCCCATGGTTACCGAGGAACCTTCAGTTGTGGCTGCTGCTTCCTATGCTAGCAAGCTCATCAAGCGTTCTGGTGGCTTTACAACCAAGATTCATGACCGGCAGATGATTGGGCAAGTAGCCCTCTTTGATGTCCCTGATAAAGCCACTGCGGCAAGTAAGATTCAAGCAGCTAGTCAGAAACTTATAGATATCGCCAAAGAAGCTTACCCTTCTATTGTTAAGCGTGGGGGTGGTCCTCGCAAGCTCTGGACTGAAACCAAGGGAGATTTCCTCATTGTCTACTTGGCAGTTGATACTCAAGAAGCCATGGGTGCCAATATGGTCAACACCATGATGGAAGCCCTGGTACCAGAATTAGAAAATCTCTCGGAAGGTCAAAGCCTCATGGCCATTCTCTCAAACCTAGCTACCGAAAGTCTTGTCACAGCTACCTGTCGTCTTAACACACGCTTTCTCAGTCGTAACAAGGCAGAGGCCCATAATTTTGCTAAAAAAATGGAACTGGCTAGCCAATTGGCCCAGGTCGACCCTTACCGAGCAGCTACCCATAATAAGGGAATTTTCAATGGTATCGACGCCCTAGTTATCGCGACTGGCAATGATTGGCGAGCAGTTGAGGCTGGGTGCCACGCCTATGCTAGCAAAGACGGAAGCTATCGTGGCCTATCGACATGGACCTATAATCAAGAAACTAAGGAACTGGTGGGAGAATTAACCCTACCAATGCCAATCGCGACCCGAGGTGGTTCTATTGGACTTAATCCGAGTGTATCAATCGCCCACGACTTGCTCAACCATCCAGATGCTAGAACCCTAGCAGGTATCATCGTCTCTCTTGGTTTGGTACAAAATCTTGCTGCTCTTAAAGCGCTTACCTCAACAGGTATCCAAGCAGGACATATGAAACTTCAGGCTAAATCTCTAGCTCTACTAGCTGGTGCTAATCCAGAAGAGATGCCTCACGTTTTGTCTGAGCTTCTCAAGGCCAAACATATGAATCAGGAAACTGCCCAAGCGATTTTGGAAAAACTCAGAAATCCTTAAAAAGAATACCGTAGCAGTTTAAAATATTACTTACCTTTTTAAGACTAAAAAAAAAAGATGTTGGAACCTCTTATTCCGTCATCTTTTTTCTTGTCTTTTAAGTTCTGACTTTACTTGAATTTCTATAATGTTATAATCTAGTTATGAAAACTAGATAAAGAGGTTTTTGTAATTTGACAACACAACAATACCCTCTCTGGGAAGAATTACCAGAGATTGAACTCTATTTGGATCAGGTTTTGCTCTATGTCAATCAGGTCACCCAAAGCACTCTGGGACCAAACGAAAAGGGGCTAACTGCCTCTATGGTCAATAATTATGTCAAACATGGCCATATCGCAAAATCTATCAAGAAAAATATAATGCTGCTCAGGTAGCCAGACTCATTGTCATTACTAGTCTGAAGACCGTCTTTGAGATTTCAGAGATTGCCAAAACCTTAGAAATCCTACGACCAGATGCCGAAAGTCAAAAGAGCTACTACAATGACTTTATAGCCTGTATGAATGGTCAGTTTCCCCAAGAAGTTCCGCAAGTCATACTCTCATTCTGTCAGACGCTTCAATGCTACCGAGCTACCCATCAACTTTTAAACGACCTTGAAGGAGGAAACAATGTCTAATACTGCTACTTTTAACACTTCTCAAAACCTCAAACTCAGTAAAAAACTTAGCTTTGGTGAGGAAGTGGCAAACAGCGTGACACACGCTGTCGGCGCCATTGCCATGCTGGTCTTATTGCCAATTACTGCCGTTCATGCTAACAACGGCTACGGCATGACTGCTGCTGTCGGTATGTCCGTTTTTGTCATCAGCCTCTTCCTCATGTTCTTGAGCTCAGCTATCTATCATGCTATGGATTACAACTCACCTCACAAGATGGTTTTGAGAATTATTGATCACAGTATGATTTATATCGCCATTGCTGGAAGCTACACCCCTGTTGCACTCTCACTGGTTGGCGGATGGCTAGGCTATAGCATCATCATCCTCCAATGGGGAACAACGATTTTTGGGATTCTCTATAAAATCTTTGCTAAAAAAATCAATGAAAAATTCTCCCTCTTCCTCTATCTGATGATGGGATGGTTGGTTATCTTCATTATTCCAGCTATCGTCACTAAGACAGGGCCTGCCTTTTGGGGACTCATGCTTGCTGGAGGATTGTCATACACGGTTGGGGCAGCTTTTTATGCTAAGAAAAAAACATACTTCCACATGATTTGGCACCTCTTCATCATGCTGGCTTCAACTCTCCAATATATGGGGATTGTCTACTTCATGCTTCCTTAAAGCCCATACTAGACTTCAAGGTGTTATGGTATAATAAGGAAATACGGAGGTAAATCATATAAAAAAGAACTCAGACGAGATTCAAACAACAAAATCATCGCCGGTGTTTGTTCTGGTATCGCCAATTATCTTGACATTGACCCTGTCATTATTCGCCTTATCTGGGCTGTAGCGATTTTCTTATTGGGAATAGGTTTTCCATTCTACATCATTTGTTAGATTGTTATCCCAGAAGAAAGCGAGTGGTAAGTTATAATTGAATATAAAAAAATAAGCCAGACCTGAATTTCTTACAGATCTGGCTCTTTCTTTATTTTTTCAAACGGAAAATCAAATATCTGACATTAACAAGTAGTAAAACACTCCAAAGAATGAGGAAAGGGATATTTCCTCGGACAGCATTGTGCCAAATACCTAGGGCATATAAGGCCATAAAGACTAGCGATCCTAGAACCGCTGTTCCTTCTTTGTTGTTTTGTGGTTGATTAGACATATAAACCTCTTTTATTGCTTTGTATAAAACGGCTTGACACCATAAACCATGGCGAGAAAAGCTATGGCTTGGCGTTTGACATCATTAGCCAAAGATCTATGGGACTGGGCATAGATACCATTTGGATTGTAAAAAGACTTGTCAAAATGCTCAGGCTCTTTTTGGCCCCACTTCCTCCTCAATTTGTTGGGTGATCGAAACCCCTTAGTCATCCGATTACGAAAGGCCGGATCGTTTAGTTGGACTGGCTCCACATCCAGTTGCCAATGGCGCTTGAAATTACCATAGTTGAAACTAGCACCATTTATCACACCACTCTCAGTTACCTTCTCCGCATCGACCTCATTGAGAAAATTTCCCTGACTATCCAAAATAAACTCTATACGATTATAAAGGAGAATCTTAAGATTAACACTGGGAGTTCCATCTGGATAAATCACCTTGCCATCACGGATAGCAATCTTTTGGTGCAGACGTCCCTGATCAAACATGGAGAAAGGTTTCCATCTGAGATAGACAGCTAAAGCTTCCTTGTCTGTCATCCCTGTTCTTTTATAATGTGTCCTCACATACTGGGCCTGTTGACTCGAAATCAGGTAACGTAGCTGATGGATTTGTCGCTCTACAAGGCCTTCCTGAGACAAGCTATCACCAGGAAAAGCTAAATCTACCAAGCTGACAATATCCTTCCAGAAGACATCATGAGGCGCCAAATCAAGGTCAAAATAGGATAATAACCGCTGAGTTTGCTCAAGCTCCCCAGATAGATCCTCTGGCATCTCTATATAAGCAAGCAATAACTTCAGTACCTGCAATGGCTGGTATTCCTTTTGCCATTCCTTCCATAAGCTAGAAAAGGCTTTTGATCCTATGAGCATCTCATCTCTCCTCAATCATTTAATCAGTTGTCTCTTGTATGAATTCCTCTATGCTTCTAATCACCTCTTTGGTCTGATAGTGATAGAAATAATGAGGAGAATCATAATAAGTGACTTCCATATTTTTCTGACCCTTCGCAAAACTAGTCGCATAATGTCGCCACTGCTCCTGACCGAAACCTGTCCCTTTTCCATTAGACACCATGAGTAGCACGGGCATTTGAGATTTAATACTAGTAGAGTTCACCTTTTTATCATTCTCTTTCGCACATAGGCTCTCATTTAACATAGCTTGCGACAAGAGTTGTCTGTAAGCTATTTCTTGATAAAGACGGCGGTCACTATCGCTTAGGTTCTCATTGGGCATATATAATTGTCTCGGCAGTAATCTTAACAGACCTAATTGACTTTCCCAACGATCTAGACGTAACATCTGAGGTGCCTCTTCAACTGGAAATAACTTTCTGGAAATGCCCAATCAAGACAAACCACAGCTTTCACTTCACTTGGGTAGTTTTCTTGCCAAAGAAGCGTCTCTAAGGAGACCATCGAATGAGAAAGAATAATATATGTACCTGATACTTGTGACTTGGCTAGGGATTGACGTATCTCTGAAAGGATCACAGATACATCTCTTGACTTAGACGTGTCTTCACACTGTAACCATAGTCAGCTCTTTCAACAACAACTATTTTGTACTCCTTTGAGAACCCATCATACACATCTTTAAAATCTAGGATTGGTGAAGCCGTTCCAGCACCAGAGAGAAAAACTAGGGTTTGTGACCCCTGACCCTTTACAAAGACGCTAATTTTGTATCCATTGACATCTACCATTTGCCCTACAGGGTTAAGAGAAGCATTTTCTCTTTGCAAGGCTAACCTATGATAAGTAAAGCTAGCCAGTAACAAGACTAGAACTATTCCCAGCAGAAATAAAAGTCTCTTTATAAAAACATGCATGGTTTATCCTACTAAAAAGTCAGCTAGCTTAGCTAACCGACTTTCTGATTTATTCGGCATCTGGGCGTGATTTGCGAGCGATATCAGCAAGGATATTTTCTACAAATTCTGACACAGTCTCAGTGTGTGTTTGTTTTTGACCATAACGACGAACGTTAACAGTTCCGTCTTTCATTTCCTTGTCACCAACAATCAATTGGTAAGGAATTTTTTGCGTTTGAGAAGCACGAATCTTAAACTGCATTTTTTCATTACGTTCATCAACTTCGGCACGAACACCACGATCACGAAGTTTCTTAGCCACTTCCCATGCGTAGTCCACGTGTTTTTCGTTAGATACTGGGATAAGGGTTACTTGGTGAGGGGCAAGCCATGTTGGGAAGGCCCCCTTGTAGTTCTCAATCAAGATCGCAGTAAAGCGTTCCATAGTTGAGATAACCCCACGGTGAATCATCACTGGACGGTGTTCTTCACCGTCAGCTCCGATGTAGTGAAGGTCAAAACGTTCTGGAAGCAAGAAGTCCAACTGGATGGTAGAAAGAGTTTCTTCCTTACCAAGAGCAGTCTTAACTTGGATATCCAATTTTGGTCCATAAAAGGCTGCTTCACCTTCAGCTTCGTAGTATTCAACACCCATGTCATCAACAGCTGCTTTCAACATGCGTTGAGCATTTTCCCACATTTCATCATTGTCAAAGTACTTGTGCTTATCTGCAGGGTCACGATAAGACAAACGGAAACGGTAATCAGTCAAGTTGAAATCTTCATAAACATCAATGATCAATTGAAGAATTTTCTTGAATTCTTCTTCGATTTGTTCTGGAGCAACGAAAGTATGTCCATCGTTCAGTGACATTTCACGTACACGTTGAAGACCTGTAAGGGCACCTGATTTTTCGTAACGGTGCATCATACCGATCTCAGCGATACGTATTGGCAATTCACGATAAGAGTGAACATGGTGTTTGTAGACTTCGATATGGTGTGGACAGTTCATTGGACGAAGGACAAATTCTTCCCCATCTCCCATATCCATTGGAGGGAACATGTCTTCACGGTAGTGATCCCAGTGACCTGAAGTTTTATAAAGTTCAACTGACGCAATTGGTGGAGTGTAAACGTGCTGGTAGCCCGCAGCGACTTCCTTGTCTACAATGTAGCGTTCCAACTCACGACGGATTGTGGCACCATTTGGCAACCAGAAGGGAAGCCCTTGACCGACTTCTTGAGAAATCATGAACAAATCAAGTTCTTTACCAAGTTTACGGTGGTCACGTTCTTTAGCTTCTTCAAGGCGTTTAAGGTAAGCCTTGAGATCTTTTTTATCGAACCAGGCTGTACCATAGATACGTTGCATCATCGCATTATCACTATTTCCACGCCAGTAAGCACCAGCAACATTCAAAAGATGGAAGATTTGGATACGACCAGTTGATGGCACGTGCGGACCACGACAAAGGTCAACGTATTCGCCTTGACGATAAATAGTCAAACCACCATCATCTTCTGAGTGTTCTTCAATCAATTCCAATTTATATGGATCGTTCTTGAAGATTTCACGTGCCTCGTCTTTAGTCACTTCTTCACGGATTGATGGGAAGTTTTCTTTAACGATTTTCTTCATTTCTTCTTCGATACGAGGAAGGTCTTCGTTAGAGATTTGGCCAGCTTGATTGTCTGTATCGTAGTAGAATCCATCTTCGATAGCTGGACCTACACCCAAATGAATATCTGGGAAGAGACGGCGAGCTGCTTGAGCAAACAAGTGTGCCGCTGAGTGACGCAAGATTGGAAGGGCATCTTCGTGATCTGGTGTCACGATTTCGATGCTTCCATCTTCAGTGATTACACGAGTTGTGTCAATCAATTTACCGTTAAATTTACCAGCAAGAGCTTTTTTCGCCAAAGAATTACTGATAGATTGTGCAATTTCAAAGGTTGTCACGCCAGATTCGAATTCACGAACAGCGCCATCTGGGAAAGTAATGTTAATCATAATTTTCTCCTTTTATTATTTCATAGTTTCTAAGCATTGACTTTTGACTATCAGACTACCTCCTAGTCTTAATGTT
Source organism: Streptococcus thermophilus (assembly GCF_010120595.1). NCBI lineage: Bacteria > Bacillati > Bacillota > Bacilli > Lactobacillales > Streptococcaceae > Streptococcus > Streptococcus thermophilus. The sequence goes on along the minus strand of NZ_CP038020.1, from coordinate 1,028,855 downwards.
CAACTGCTTTTCTTTATCAGAGAGGAAGTTTTCCATTTCCGTCAGAATATCTACATCCAAACGTTGAGAAAGTTCTATTAGCCACCAGATATTTTCTGAAAGTTTTTGTTCCAGTGTGTGGGGTATTTCATCATAGTAGCGTCCTTGCTTTCTCATCACTAGTCGTAGGAAATTTCCAATATCATTAGATAAAGCCAAGAGGTCCTCTTCTACCGTCCACTTGGAATCATGATACTTAACTTCCAAATTGTGATAAGCTTGTCGGATTGCCCAACTACGGTCCACTAATTCTTGCAAGTCCATAGTTAGTCTCCTCACAAAAAAATTGCAACATCCAAAAAGGACGTCGCAACGTGGTTCCACCTTAGTTCGTGTACGACAAAAAATAAGTCTGTCTTACACCTCTGATTGGCTCTAACGTGGCCACCGTTTTATGTTTGCATAAAAAGTTAATCGAGTAGTCCCAACCATGTCCTCTGCGTGATTTCCAGCACCGCACGCTCTCTGAAAGATTTCCCATGACTGATATGTCTCTATGCGTTATTATAGCATGAAACAGTAATTTTTCAAGCTAATTTTCTCTTTTATTAATCAATCTAAGATTTTATCTGACTAGGAAAATGTGATAGCTTTCCTAATCCAAAAATTTTTTGATATTTCTGATTTTCTTGACCTGTTTGGCAGATCCTTTGATAATCCGAACAGAGCCATTGACAGGCAAGGTAATAGCCTTAGTTGGCAAATGAGTCACCATACGGGTCAATCGTTTCATAGTGCTATCTTCACCATTAAGATCATTATGGAAATCCTTAGAAATCGTAAGGTCCAAGTAATACTCATAGACACGTTTTCCAAAGTTTTCCGCAGAAATTTCATAGAGCTTCTCAGCCCACTTAGTTTCATCTTTTTCTGGCGTTACTATAGCCGCTTCCAAAATTGCCCCTGCTAAATCATTATCATGATAATACAGTATTCCAAACATCTTGTCAGTGATGACATTGTCCAAATAAGTATTTCCATGAGCAATGATAGGTGTACCGCTTGCCAAGGCCTCCAAATAAGTCAACCCTTGAGTCTCACTGGTTGATGCCGAGATAAAGAAATCAGCAGCCTTATAGTAAAGAGCTGTTTCGCCAGGTGCAATCATACCAGTGAAAACCACCTTATCCTCAATACCAAGTTTCTTAGCTTGGGACTTCAAGTGTGGTAGATAAGGTCCATCGCCAGCAACAACTAACCGAACTTTGTCCTCTTCCTCTAAAACCGAAGGTAGAGCCGCCATAACTGCTTGGATATTTTTCTCATAAGAGACACGAGACAAGCTCAACAACATGGTTTCATCTGAGGAAATACCAAGCTTGGCTCTCAAGTCCGACACATCTTCCTCAGTAATCTCTGGACGCTGGAATTTCTCAAGTTCAATACCTGTTGGAATGACCCTTTTCTCAGCAGCAACCTTATACTTGAGCAAAAGGTCATAAACAATCTCACTCGGGCAGATAACCCCATCCAAGTCACTCATAAAACCACGAACAATGTACTTAACCATACTCGGTCGAATAACCATACCTTTGGCAATATAGCGGACATAGTCTTCATACTGGGTGTGATAGGTGTGTACAACAGGTATCTTAAGTTCACGCGCAATGGCAATCCCTAGAAGCCCCAAGGAGAACTCTGTCTGCGTATGAATAATATCTAGCTTGTACTGTTTTGCAATCTCTAAAGCCTTAGAAAAGCCACGATAAGCCACTCGACGATCCTTAAAAGCAAAGAAGGGCATACTAGGAATACGAATAATCTGCCAGTCTTCATAGCGATCAACATCTCTATCAGTCGTAGTAAAAATAAAGACATTATGCCCCATTTTTTCCAACTGCGTCTTCAGTGTGCGAATACTAGTCGCAACACCAGATACCTGTGGAAAATAGGTATCCGTAAACAATCCGATACGCATTTAAATCTCCAATACTTCTTTGTAGGCTTTAGCAAGTTTTTGGGCGACATCATCAATCGAGCGACTTTCCGCAACCTTGTATCCTGCTTCACGCTTGTCCACTTTACCATCGATAATATCTTGTAAGGCCACTACAAATTCATCCACATTGTGACCAAATGAAGCAGATTTCTCATCAATCCAACCCTCATAAACAGGGATATCACGTAAGACTACATGTTGGTGACTAGCAAGGGCTTCAAGTACTACAATTCCTTCTGTCTCTTCATAAGATGGGAAAAAGAAGGCGTTGGCACCACTCATAGCTCCCTGGAAGACATCTCCCGTGAAATAACCTGGGAAGCTGACATTATCAGGATGCTTACCATTGACAATGTCTCGAATCTTTTTAGGAATTAGCCATTTACTAATACTGCCTAGCCAAATGAAACGAACATGTGGCATCTTCTCAGCAACCTTGACAAAATCTTCAATTCCCTTACGTTGGAAGTAAAGACCCGCACAAATAACCACTGGTTGTTCTTCCTCGATACCAAAGTAATCTCGGAAAACTTCTTCCTTGCGTGGGTCCTTGCCGTATTTTTTCAGATCAATCCCATTTGAAACAGCAATGATTGGTGTGGTCACCCCATAAGATTGAATCAATTTTTTAGAATACTCAGATGGCGTAATCACGTAATCAGCCTTTTGATACATATGGGTCAAATATTTCCCAAAAAGTGACGCCATGAAGTTAGAACCAATGAATGAATTTTCAAAGTCTTCACGTGTCGAATGACCATGCATGATGACCTTCTTACCACGACGTTTTGCTGCATGCAACAACATCAAACTGTGTGGTCCATAAGTATTGATATGAACAACATCATAATCACCCAAGATGTCTGTTGTATAGGGAATCCCCGCCAAGTCCAAGGCACGCATCTGATGGTGAAGAGCCCGTCCGATTCCTGATTTTTCAAGAATCGATTTTCCTTCAAGATAAAGTAGAACTTTCATACTCATAATTATATCTTAATTTGCACCAAATTTCATCTTGCAGTTAACTTTATCTTGATTTCTCATTTAATGAGATAGGGTAGAAAAGCACAAAAAAGATCGAGTACTCTCGATATTTTAGGTCATCGTCTTAAACGTTTTTACGGCGACGATGGCTATATGCTACACCCATGACTGCTACCACTCCTAGTGAGAGCCAAGCAGTATCATTAGTTTGATTAGTCTCTGGAAGTTGAGGACCTGATTTCTCAGAGGATACAACTGGCTTAGCTGATTTTGGTGTCACCGGTGGAGTAGGCGGAGTTGGTGTTGTTCGAGGTTTTAGTAGAATGAAACTATTGTTGAATTTCATATTCAAAGGAAGGAGAACCGCTGCTACAAGCAGATTATCCTTTTCACCCACAGTCTTAGTAACAGTCACTTGGACTTTTCTAAAACGGTCTTTAGGGACAAATTGGAATTGATCTGCTTTTAGATCTTGCATAACACCTGTCTTAGTCAATTCCTTGCTGAACTGAATAGTAGCTTTAGCTGGAGTCGCAAACTTATTGTTAAAGATACCTACCGTCTTCTGGGTAGGAAACCTTGGCAACCAATTTAACTTGGTTATCGACAGTTTCACGAACAAGCTGAATAGTGATATCGGCTTCTAGCTTATCATATACCACATCTTCATCATTTCCTGGAACTTCAGTCACGCAATAATGATAGATGCTTGGCTTGCTAAGTGAGAAATCTGAAACGACAATTTTACTCTTGGCATCATTAGTGGTTTCCCCTAACTCAACAGGATTGGCACCATCAGTAACATCAAGGAGTTTGAATGTAAACTCTCTATCTTTGAGGTCTCTACCTGTTAATTCCTTTTCAAGTTCAAAATTGAAATGAGTAAGGTTATCCCCGATGGCATCTCCACGACCTCCATCCAAGTGAATGGTTGACTTATAAGAATTAGAAATAACATCAGCATGAAGCTTAATACGGTTAACAGGGTTGTGTGATTCTTCAACAGGTTGTGTCAAACGGGTTTGATATCAAACATAGACCATGCGGTCTAACTGATTAAGTTTAAGATCAAAATGGGAGTCGTCATAAGAGAAACTCTTAATCAGGTCTATAGCAGATCCCTTGTCAATTCAAGGATCTGCTAAATCAATGTAGCGAAGCTGTAGAGAACCGTCCAAAAACCGTTGATTGTCAGACCAAGTGTCAATCAATCTCAAGTTGTTATGGACAAGACGTGAGTCGTTAAGACACATTTGCCAATTTAGTAGAGTTAGACTCTGCTTGTCTTGGCTTCCCCATTTAGAGATGACCTCTTCCCATGGAGGAGGTGACTGCACTTTACCCACTGTAACTTGAATGATACGTCCCACAAAATCAAGAGTAATATGCTCCCTTTCTTCTACTTCATCAGAATATAAGGTATCCAACTCCCAAATCATAAGCTTATTGTTTAAATGGATCTTGAAATAATTATTAAAAGTCGTTGTGATACGATTCTTTTCAGGATTTATCTATTCAAGACCCACAATTTCATTTTTAGGATTATAGACATTGATATCGTAGCTAGTAGGGAAACGCAGCCTTAAATCACAGAATAGATTATTCATAATTCTATCTTCCTATTTTTGTAATCCTTTTCAACAAGAGTTACACGCTATTTTCAGAACTTTGCAAGTAAATAGATAGTGCAATCTAAAAAAACTTATATTATAGACTTTATGGTCAGACCCCTCTTTTAACATTGTTTCACTTCCTCATTTTTTGCCATAATTTTAATTGTGATTCTATTTTAAAAATGCCGAAATTCAAGTTATTGCTTTCAAAGATTGGAAGATTATATGAATGTATAGTAGAAAAAAACTGCCATCCTCTTAAGAATGACAGTAGCTTTTAACCTTATTAAGAAGGTGGACCTTAACACTCATTTATACTACTTAAGCAAGTTCTTTGAGAAACTCCACTAGGATCGCAGCTGATTGTTTACCCGCCTGAATAATAAATTCGTCAAAGGTAATATTAGCGTCATGAGCTGCTGTATCACTCATAGCACGGACAACGATGAAAGGCTTCTTCACACTTTGTGCAGCTTGAGCAATGGCTGCTCCTTCCATTTCCACGGCTAAGACTTCTGGAAAGTGCCCTTTAATAGCATCAATCTTATCCTGACCTGCAATAAAACTATCACCAGTCGCAATAAGACCAATTTTAGAGTCGATAGAGGCTTGAGCCAAAACCTTTTCAAAAGTCTCTACAAAGCTAGGGTCACTTTCAAAGTAAAGCGGCTGCATAGACATTTGACCATAATCATAGCCAAAAGCTGTCAAATCAACATCGTGGTAGACTAATCTTGATGCCACAACCACGTCCCCAATCTTAAGTTCAGGCGCTACGGCTCCTGCAGAGCCAGTGTTAATTAGGGCATCAACCTCAAAGTGGTCTGCCAGAACAGCCACAGACATGGCTGACATAACCTTCCCTACACCTGATTGCACCAAAACAACATCATGTTTACCCAATCGTCCTGTATAGTAGATATTGCCTAAAACAATTTCTTCAACCTTATTTTCCAATTGCTCCACTAGAAGCACTAATTCCTGCTCCATGGCAGCGATAATTCCGATTTTCATATAGTTCCTTTTTTACTTGTAATCTTAACAGAGATCAGCAAATACATCCATCCAACTCCAGACTTTTTAGAAATAAAAGACAGCAACAATGAGAATAATTAAGAGGACGACAATCCAAAAGAGAATGCGATTAAGCTTGTGCTGAAATTGATTACGTTTAGCATTCTCAATCCGGCGGCTCTTGTATGCAGAGGGCTGATAATTAGCCTCATAGTCCTCATCATAGAACTCTTCCTCGTAATCCTGATAATAAGGATGATCCTCTAAGTCAATTTCCCCACGCTTGGCTTGCTCAATGACATCGTCAGTCAAAAGTGGCTTACTCATAACTTATTTTCCTCCAAAATGAAGTGCATAGTACTGGAGAGCAATGATGGTTTTAGCATCCTGAATAGCACCTGAAGCTACGAGTTCCATACACTCCTCATAAGTCAACTCATAGATTTCAAGAAACTCATCTTCGTCAAGTGGACGTGGATTTTCAACAGGCTGGAGGTTTGTAGCCACATAGAGTTTAATTTTTTCATTACAGAAACCAATGGATGTGTAAAACTCATGAATCAATTTAAGTTCGCCCCTATACTGAGTTTCCTCTTCAAGTTCACGCGCTGCTGCAGCCATCTCATCGCCAGCCTCACCGACTTCCAGTTTACCCGCAGGAATCTCGTAGGAAACCGCCTCAATAGCCTTACGGTATTGCTTGACAATAATAATTTTCCCTTCAGGGGTAATAGCTAAAACGGCCACTGCTCCCTTGTGGAAAATCAGTTCACGGCCAGCTGTCTTACCGTCTGGTAAGAGAACTTCATCCACTGCAACTTCAAAAATATGTCCCTTAAATTTTAACTCACGTTTGAGTGTTTTTTCTTCAAACTCCATGACTTGACTCCTTCAATCTATAAGCCCAATCTAATTCATCTCCTCAATAGAACCAAGACTTAGATGAGCTTAAGCCTACTTTTGTTGGCTTGGGTGGTGAGGTTTCTTAATAGCGTAGCCTTCTTTATTGACCTGACGGCTGCGTCCAATGGCTACGCTGTCAGCTGGGACATTATCCGTAATGGTTGAACCAGCTGCTGTAAGTGCATTGTCCCCAATTTCAAGCGGTGCAATCAAGGTTGAATTGCTTCCGATAAAGGCGTTGTTAGCAATTTGGGTCTTGAATTTATGTTGGCCATCATAGTTTACAGTGATCGTCCCTGCACCAAAGTTAACGTCAGAACCAACTTCCGCATTACCAATGTAGGTCAAGTGACCGGCCTTAGTATTTTCACCGATAGTAGAACCCTTAACCTCGACGAAGTTACCAATATGAACGCCTTCTTTGAGCATTGAATCCGGACGAATATGGGCAAATGGACCAACTGTAGCGCCTTTTTCAACCACTGAATGCTCAATCATTGAGTTAGTGATAACAGTATTGGCACCGATAGTTGAATCAACAATATAAGTTCCATTAGTAAGCACTGACTCTGCTCCGACTTTAGTTTGTCCTTTAAGAGTAACATTAGCTTCAATCACAACGTCCGGTGCAATTTCCACATCTACATCAATGTATGTCGCATTTGGATTTTGGAAAGTAACACCATTAATCATGTGAGTCTTGTTAATACGACGACGCATAACATCTTCTGCCGTAGCTAGGGCAACACGGTCGTTAACTCCAAGACTTTCTTCAAAGTCACGAAGGGTATACGCACCTACCTTTTCACCATTTTCACGGAAAATAGAGATGACATCTGTCAAATAGTATTCCCCTTGAGCATTGTTAGTATTAATATTTTTAAGCGCTTCGAAGAGACGTTTATTGTCAAAGACATAAGTCCCTGTATTAATTTCTTTAACCTGTTGTTCAAACTCATTTGCATCTTTTTGCTCAACAATCTTAGTGACTTCACCATTTTCATTACGGATGATACGGCCATACCCAAATGAATTATCGGCAGTTGCAGTCAAGATAGTGGCAACATTTTTGTGATTAACGTGGAAATCAATAAGGTTTTTAAGGCTTTCACCGGTAATCAAAGGTGTATCCCCAGCGATAACAAGCGTTCGTCCTTCAAGTCCAGCCAACTCTTCTTCAGCCATCATTACTGCGTGACCTGTCCCCAATTGCTCTGTTTGCATAGTGAAGGCAGATTGACCATCCAAAACCTCACGAACAAGCTCAGCCTTATGACCAATAACAGTAACATTTTTAGCTGGTTCGATAACTGAAACTGCACGGAAAACATGCTCAAGCATAGTGATGCCTGAAACCTTGTGTAATACTTTTGGAAGATCTGATTTCATGCGAGTTCCTTTACCCGCAGCAAGGATAATAGCGTAATTACTCATTTTCTTTTTTCCTTCTTAATATTTTTTTGTAATGATTTCTTTCGTGACGATCTTAACCTTGAGTCCCAATTCTCAGGACCTTATCCTCCCACTGGGATAGCCTACGAAAGAGAGGGGCCTTGAAAACAAGTCTCTTATTTCTTAGAAAATATGTCCTCATAACTGACGTTTTTTAGGGCCTCTGATTATCTATAATCGCCCTATTATACCATAAATGAAAAGGTTTTGGCAGAATGAAAGGTAATGAAAAAAGAGCATTTAGCTCTTTCCTACTTCTCTTGTTTGACGTAAGTCCCTTGTAGCTTACCGTGTAAGATGTAATCTACAGATTTGAGCTCATCAACAGTGCAACAATCAAGGGCACACATGATGAGACGAAGGTCATCCTTCCAGCCATTGACAATAGCCACAACCTTATCCACAGGATAACGTTCCACCAATTCAAGAACTGTTCGTGAGAGGCCTACACCTTTTGCTCCTAAGACCAGACATTTAACCATATCAAGTGGATTGCGCACGCCACCAGAGGCTAAGATTTCCACATCTTCACGAAGGTCTTGGGCTTGCAGGAGGGTCTGAACGGTGCTTTGTCCCCAGTCATTGAGGTAATCTCGGTTGCCACCTCGACTATTTTCAATATAGGCGAAGCTAGTCCCACCACGACCTGAGATATCCACAGTTTTGATGTCCTGAGACATGGCATAACGAATGGTTTCCACATCCATACCAAAGCCGACCTCCTTAAGCACAAGAGGAACCTCTATTTTCTGTGCATAAGCCGCCACATTTTCCTTCCAAGTGTGGAAAATACGCTCTCCCTCAGGCATGAGAAGCTCCTGCATAAGATTAACATGGAGCTGTAAAAAGACTGGGTTCATCGCTTCCACCGTCTTAATGCCCAGGTCCACAGACTTATCCACACCGATATTAGTCGCTAGGTCTAAGTCTGGAAACTCTTGGCGATAGTCAAAGGATTCTGGTACTTCCCCCTTTAGAGCAGCACTGTAGGAACCTGTCACCATGAGAATACCTGTTCGACTGGCCACCTCAGCTAGTTTTCGATTGACAGCCCCACCCTTGGCAGAACCACCTGTCATGGCATTGATATAAAAGGGAAAATCCCAATCTCGTCCCGCAAAATGTGTGGACAAGTCAATCTGATCTAAATCATAAGTCGGTAGGGACTTGTGGATAAGTTCCATATCGTCAAAACTATTGTAGGGCGACTGGTACTTGAGGGCATAACGGATGTGATCGTCTTTACGATTTGTCATAGGTTATTTCTTTACTTTCTTGCGTGGATTATATTCTACTAAGCTGACCCTAAATCTCATACAAGAGCTCTATGCCTGCCTGTTGCCAGCGCTCAACTAGGGTATCTCTGCTAGCTTGATCAAAGGTAAAGGCGATACCGCAGTCCCCACCTCCAGCTCCAGAGGACTTGGCAATAGCATCAAGCCGTTGTTCAGCTTCTTTGAGTTTTTTCAACTTGTCCACATAGATATCTGGACTCAATGATTCTAACTGGTCGCTTACTGTTTGAAGGCTTCTCTTAAGCAAATTCTTATTTCCTGTTTCCAGTGCCTTGATGGCATCTTGGACGGCAACTTCTGTTTCACTTAAATACTTGCTTGATATGCGAGATTTGACCATTTTAACCATGTCTTTTGAGATAGCAGCTTGCTTGGTCCACCCCACTAAGAAGCGAGCTTTTAGTACTGACACTACTGGACTGATACGGTAACCCCAGTCTATTTCCAAAAGTTCGGATAGAGTCATTTGATCTATAAGCTCTGCCATTTTTACACGGTCAAAGGAGCGATAGGAAACCAGATCCTCGTATACGATACAAGCTAAATCTCCCATAGAACCATTGTCTCCTTGTTTGAGGAGGGTGTAACTAGCTAATTTAAAGAGAATGTCTTTGGATAAGTCTTTCTGAAGCGATGCTGCCAATGCCTTAAGGGTCAATACTACAACTGAACCTGATGAGCCAATGCCAAATTTAACCCCATCTCGTTCCAACTTTCCAGTGATTGAAAGGTCCAGAGTAGGCAAGTTCTCACCACAATAGGCCTCAAAAGTATTCAAGGCCTCTTGAATGAGGGCGTAATTTACGTCTGGCTCACGGTCCACACTGTAGTCAAACATGTCTGAGGTCAACTGGGTAGTTTGGGCTTTCTTGATCTCTGCTGACATAAAAATAGGAATAAATTGAATTAGGGCTGTCTGCCCCGGTGTTAAGACTGAATATTCTCCAGCAATGTAGAGTTTCCCACCTGTTTTTACTGTGACCTGATTGACCGACTGCTTAGGCATCTGGCAACTCCTTGGTGCGTGAAACGATGACCTGATAATCCTTACGGAAGTGGTCTGCTAGGCGGTCTAAGTCTTCTTCCAGACAGAGCACCTTAACATTTGGTCCAGCATCCATAGTGAAATAACATTGCTCACCAGAGGCACGGAGGGCCTTAACCTTGTCCATTGCCTGGTATGAGGCTTCCGTTAGATATGAAAATGGAGGGTTGGCCGTACTTGTGGTTTGGTGCATACGAAGGGCATTGGCTTCAGTGAGCTCACCCACCGCTTGGAAATCATTAGCCTTGAGGTAGCCTAACATATCCTTATAATCCAGCTCAGACTGTTTAATCCACTCAGGGAAAGAAGTCGATGTTTCGGTACACAATTTCATACCGTCTCGGCTTGATACAGGTTTCTTTTGATCTGTTAATACCAGCATAACCATGGCCAATTTGAGATCTGTTTCAACTGGATAAACCTCACCACTATCCTTATCCCAAGCTGCCAGTGGCCCAAAGAAAGAACGTGATGATGATCCTGAAGCAAACTTGGCAATCTGAGCCAATTCAGACTGCGTTTTTCCTACTTGGAAGAGCTCGTTAGCGGCCTTGACCAAAGCTGAAAGGCCTGAGGAACTTGATGATAGGCCTGCTGCTGTTGGCATATTGTTCCATGTTTCGATTTTGACAGGCTGATTTGGATCAGTACGGAAGATATCTAAAACCTTGCTGGCCTTGGTTGTTTCTTTTTCCCCTTGGAGCTCGTCACCGATATACATGACATCACTGGTCGCATCCTCAGGCAGAAAAGACAACTTGGTTTCCGTATACATATTTTCCAAAGTCAGTGAGATACTACTGGTTGAAGGAATCATACGCTTGGCATCCGCCTTACCCCAGTATTTGATAATAGCAATATTTGCGTACGATTTGACACTTACAGGCTTTCTATCCACGTGTTTACGGCTCCTTTTTCTTGAAGTTTTTTAGCAATTATTTGGGCTTGATCCTTGGTACTTGTTAGGGCAATAATACATCCACCCAGTCCTCCACCTGACATCTTTGCTCCCAGTGCACCGTGGTCCAGAGCAGTTGCTACTAGAAGGTCCGACAAGGCACAAGACACGCCTAAAGATTTAAGATGATTATGGGCTTGAGACATGAGCTGTCCAAGAAGCTTTTGATCCTTGGCTTTGAGGGCCCGTTCTGCCTTCTGACTTAATTCACCCAATTGGTTGAGGTCTGACAAGGCATCTAAACCATTAGCTTCAACCTTTTCCACAGCTTCACGGGTGTTTCCATGGATACCCGTATCAGCAATGACCAGATAAGCACCTAAATTGACCTCGATTTCCTTGAAACCGATATTACGCGTAAAGCTAATGGCTTTGTCACTCAAGCATGTCTTAGCATCCAGACCACTCGGTTTACTATGTGCTATGGTCTCCGCCTGATGAACCAGCATTTCCAAGGTCTCCCGGCTAAGCTCTTGATCGAAATAATCAAAGACCGCTCGAATTGCCGCAATGGCTACAGCCGCAGACGACCCCATGCCACGCTTTTCAGGAACACTTGACTTAATAGCATAGCTGATAGGCCGATTCTTGATTTTCAGATAATTAAGCGCTGAAAAAATCGCCGTCGTCAAGGGATCTTGAGCCTTGAGCGTCAAAGGAGTCTCAGCCGCCTGAATCTGACAGACAACCTCAATATCCTTAAGAGGGAGAGCAAGGGCAGGATGACCATAAACGACCGAGTGCTCCCCCATCAAAATAATCTTACTGTGAGCCTTGCCCACTCCTACTTTCTTAGTCATAAATTACACACACTCACAGACAAATTTTCAGGCGAGTGTCTTTCTATATTTTTCATACAGATTCTAGTGGTGACTCAAGGTCAATAAACCTCCCTGAGTGGATTAAGAGCCCCAATCTAAGGAATTTTCCTATGTCACTTCTATCTTATCATCAAAGCGCAAAAAAAGCGATATCTAACCTAGAGTGTCGCTTTGCATTAGAGACATGGTCCTAAATTGATATTTCTATCTTAAACTAGTACAATACCAATGAGGTTAAAAAATGATTGATGTCGAAAAACTAATTAAACAGAACTCCGAACTAATGGCACTATTAAAGATTATCCACTCTTTCCAACTTAATGACTGTTGGCTTTGTGCTGGAACTTTACGCAATTATATTTGGGACTACTTAAGCACCGGAAGTACATCTTCAAATATCAATTTCTCAGATATCGATGTCATTTTCTTTGATAAAAACATATCATATGAGCAAACTGTTGAAATAGAAAATCAAATAAAGAAAAAATATCCTGAATACAATTGGGAAATAAAAAATCAGTATTATATGAATATACATAGTCCTAATACTGAAAAGTATGTCAGCTCTACCGATGCTGTTTCAAAATTTCCCGAAAAATGTACTGCCATAGCTGCTAGACTAAATGACAATCAGGAACTAGAAGTATTTATTCCTTTTGGAACAAACGATTTGATTAACTTCAGAGTATCACCCACACCGCATTACTTTTCAGACAAGGACCGACAAATGATCTATAACGAGAGAGTAAAAAAGAAAAATTGGAACATATTCTGGCCAAACATTTCTATAGAATTTATCAAATAGATTAACCTATGATTTGTGATTTGCTTTTTACAAGACTTTCCGCTGTGAGAAAAGTTCCTGAAGCATAATAGTTTCAGGAACTCGGAATTTTTGAGAGTAAAACAGTTCGGGAAACTGTTTTAGCCTGAGCCTAGAAATTAAAAAGTGAAGGGGCTCAAAAATTAGTCATGGAACTTCGAAGAAGGTCGCTGACGACCGAAATCACCTAAGGAAAGTCTTAAAAAATTTTTCTTCTATATTAAAAAAGAGCCTCACGGCTCTTTTCATTTTAAATCGCAAACAAGTCGTTTAGGTTCTCAGCCATAGTTGGGTGAGTGAAGATTTGGTTAGCCAAATCTGTGTATGGAATATGATGGTTCATAGCAAGGGTAATTAGATTGATAATTTCATGAGATTCTTGACCAAAGAGGGTCACACCCAAGATTTCCTTAGTTTCAGGATTTACCACAGCTTTGAAAGCACCGCGCAAATCACCGTTAACATGACCACGAGGCATGCCAGCAACTGGAAGTTCCTTGACAGCAACTGGTCCACCTGCTGCTCTGGCTTGGTCTTCAGTAAGGCCAACCTGTGCCAAAGGTGGGTTGAGGAACATGGCAGTTGGAACTGCTCCACGTGTTTCAAGGTTATAGCTACCATCCCCTGTCAAGTAATTAAAGACAATACGGAAATCATCTAATGAAATATAAGTGAATTGAAGTCCACCATTAACATCACCCACTGCAAATACACCAGGAACGCTTGTTTCCAAATGCTTATTAACCTGAATACCGCCACGTTCTGTCAAGGCAATATCTGTATTTTCCAAGTGAAGAGGTTCGATATTAGGCTTGCGTCCTGTCGCATAGAGGAGAGCATCAAAATGAAACTCACCTTTGTCAGTAACAACGACAACTTCATCACCGTCATTTTTTACTTCGGAAGTTTTAACACCTTGCTCAAAGACAATGCCGTCCTCTTCCATGTATTGCTTGGCCAGCTTAGCAATAGATGGCTCTACACGTGGCAAGAAGCTAGTCGCTGCATCCAAGACAGTCACTTGACTACCCAAACGGTTATAAAGGCCAGCAAATTCAAGACCGATATTACCACCACCTAGGATACCCAAGCGTTTTGGCAAAGCTTCAAGAGTTTGAATGCCAGTTGAGTCGTAAACATGCTTAGTTGTTGTCAAGCCAGGAATAGGCAAGATATTAGACACAGCGCCTGTATTGATAACAATAGTCTCAGCTGTAAGCTCTTGACGGTCATCACCAGCCACCACTTCAATGACCTTATTTGACACAAAATGTGCTTCTGCATCAATGACATCAACGCCATTGTCTGCCAACATTTTATAATTCTTAGCATTAAGACGACTAGTCACTGCACCACGTTCTTTCATGGTGTCGTCAAATGACCAGCCCTTCTCAGCCGCAACAATCATAGTCTTAGTTGGGATACACGCAATATTAATGCAAGTACCACCATACATAGCTTTACTGCGCTCGATGACAGCAACTTTCTTACCAGCCGCATTCATCTTAGCAGCCAACGTTTTACCGGCTTTACCAAAACCGATAACAATCAAATCATAGTTTACCATTTCTGCATCCTCCTATATTCTGCCATTGTATCATTTAATTTTTCAGACTACCAATATCTGAACTGGAAAATAAAAAAGCTACAGCTTTTTATGTAACCGATTTCATATCTTATGTTAATGGAGATATATGCACCCTTTGAAAATTATGTGGTAAAAAACTAAAAAAAACGAAGAACACAACATTTTTTCTAAAGAGTTGTCCACAGTTTCTCCAAAAAGCTTCGAAAGAAATATTTGCTCCTATCTTCGAGCAAGTATCACATGGTAAATCATTTCAAGCAGCGCTGCCACACCTATTGTAATTAGAAACTTGGTCAATGATACATCGATTTTTACACCAAAATAAAAGACGACAAGCTAAGAGAAAATAATTTCTGTGAGAACACGAATATGATTGGCCATGGTAAAACCTCTTTATGAGCGCATTTTTTAAGTAAAAACAGAAAGAGTCATAGGTACTCATTACTAATGTTAAGATGTCTGCTCATTATAGCATAAAACAATACCTAGATTAGAAAAAAATAAGCAGATTTAAGCTTTATAGACACTTGACAATCAACTACTAAACACACGATTACCTCTTATCCTAACTAAAAAAAGTCACACCAATTCATGGCGCGACTTCTCTTTCATTCTGATAAAATTATAAACTTATAGTCACTCGTCAATAGCTGTACAGCTTCTATTCAATCCTTCTGGAACAGGTTGGCTAGTAATGTGACCTTGATAAGTCGTTACACCTTGGCGAAGGCCTTCGTCATTTTCAATAGCCTGTTTAAAGCCTACTCCTGCAAGAGCTTCGATATAAGGAAGGGTAACATTGGTAAGAGCAATGGTTGATGTACGTGCTACTGCAACTGGAATATTAGCAACAGCATAGTGAAGGACACCGTGTGTTTCATAAACAGGCTTATCGTGACTTGTCACACGATTCACAGTCTCAACAACCCCACCTTGGTCAACGGCAACGTTAACAATAACAGAACTTGGACGCATTTGTTTCGATTAATACTACGTGTCCCTTAGCCAAAAGACTTTGGACACCTGCAGGTGTAAGAGCTACACGGTTTTCGTTGTTTTTGATTTCTTTTGGAATACCAATTAACATATTTTCTCCTCATTCGGAGGTCATAAGGTAAAGGATTGTGCAAATCGCTTAACCACTTCCTATCTATCTCCCTGTAATAATAGCGCTTTCATTTTAACTAAAATCAAGAGAAAAAAATCTCCGCTATTTTAAGACCTTAGAATCATACTCCCCTAACTATCTAAACAATTCACAAAAGAACCCAACCAATCGGCTGGGCTCTTAAGTTGTAAACTAAATGATCAAAAGAGTATTTTTTCTTATGCACATCCTCCTTTTTATTTTCAAAAACAGCACCAATTTAAAATCCTTAAGCTTCATGGAAAACTCTTAATAAAATAATCAAAGAGTCCTTGGTCTGCTAATTGCTTATGACCCAAGAGAAACTCTGGATAATTGGACTTCTTTCCGCAACAGTTTTTGCATTACTAGTGATTTCAATTAAGGGAATAGTCAGTCGTCTTGCTCCTTAAAATAATCAAGGAGGAAAAGAGCGTTTTCCACATAGTAATTAACGGCTACAGGCAAGGCTTCATCTTTCACAAGGAAATCATCATGATGCCAGCCTGGGGCATCCTCCTCACCATTAGTGCCGACAAAGGCAAAGACTCCTGGTATTTCCTTTTGATAAGCCGCAAAGTCTTCTCCGCCTGTTGATGGTAGCGTTTCAATCACTTCTGCGAAGGCTTTAGAATTTTCAAAGATGAGCGGTGTGAGAGTCTGGTCATTGTTGGTCACGTAAGGTGAATTACCCCAAGTAATGTCAACTTGAGCACCAAACTGATCCGCTGTCGCCTGAACAACTTTTTCAAAGCGAGCAATGACATCTTCCCGAACCTTAGGCTCGAAAGTCCGAATCGTTCCTTCGAAGAAGCCGGCTGCTGGAAGAACATTCCAGGTATTTCCAACTTCGATATGAGTAACTGACAATACAGCTGACTCAAAGGGAGATACCGTCCGAGCCACAATTTGCTGTAAATTATTAATGATAGTCGTAGTAACCAAGACCGTATCCACACCCAAATCAGGACGGGCTGCATGGGACGAAACACCTTTGACATCAACCCTAAACTGCTCCACGCCTGCCAAAATAGCACCTGAACGAAGGCCAATCTGACCAGGTTTCAAGTGAGGATTATTGTGGTAACCGATGATAGCTGACACACCCTCAATACCGCCCGCTTCAATGACCTGATAGGCCCCTTGGAAATTTTCCTCAGCCGGTTGAAAAATTAATCGAACAGTCCCCTTAAGCTCTGCTTCTCTTTCTTTTAAAAGCTGAGCAGCACCAAGCAGAGAGGTCTGGTGAAAATCATGACCACAAGCATGCATGGCACCATTGTCGCTAGCATAAGGAAGACCTGTCTTTTCCTTAATCGGTAGGGCATCAATATCAGCACGCAAGGCAATAATAGGATGACCTGACCCAATCTCAGCGATGAGTCCTGTCTTCAAGGGATAATTTAAAGGCTCAACACCTAGATTTTTCAAATAAGCTTTCAAAAAGACTGTCGTCTCATGCTCCTCCCCAGAAACCTCTGGATGTTGGTGAATCTGATGACGCGTCTTTGCTAAATGATCGTAAAATACTTCTGTCATAATGAACCTCCCTCTCTGATCAGTTTTGGATTGTCAATCTATTTGTGAAACTCTCAATCGAATTGATTTCATCATACCACCAGAAGCGATACTTGAGAAATAAAAAATATTTATAGTATTCCATAAGTATTTCTTATACCTCTAAAAAATACTGTCATTATAGGTGTTGTCGTATTAAGACTAGTGATAAGATAGTCTTATCAGCTGATTGAAAGTTCCTATCGCACCTTAGCTACTAACCCAAATAAGTACGCAAGATTGTTTTTTCCGCTTCAGTCAAGGTTCGGTAGGAACCTACTGCCATCCCTTCATCAAGTTTAAACTCTCCGAAAGAGATACGCTTGAGATAGGTCACCTTGACCCCATAAGCCAAAAACATCTTTTTTACTTGATGAAACTTACCTTCCGAAATCGTAATTCGAGCACAGCTCTTGTCACTCGCAGAACTTAAAATTTCCAGCTGAGCTGATTGACAAACAGTACCATCTTCAAAAACTACACCAGACTCAAAAAATGCAGGTGCATCAGGCCCCAGAATATCATTAACCTCAACATAATATGTCTTAGCCACATGATAGCGTGGGTGAAGCATGGCAAAGCCCAAGGGACCATTATTGGTAATCAACACCAAACCTTCCGTATCTCTATCCAAACGTCCCACAGGATAAAGGCCCTCTCGCTGATCCTCAGGCCTAATCAAATCAATAACTGTTTGGTGTTCCTTGTCCTTTCTAGCTGACACCACTCCTGACGGCTTATTCATAAGGTAGTAGACTTCTGGCGCATGCTCCAGTTCCTTACCAGAAACCATGATGGTTTGAAGACTAGCATCCACATTAAGATTATCTCGATCCGCCAGGACACCATCTACATATACCTGACGACTACGAATGAGATTCTTGACCTGATTGCGAGAACCATAGCCCGACTGTCCTAATAATTTATCTAAACGCATAGCCCTATTGTACCATGGATAAGTCTGGTCTAGTAGACAAAAAAAGCCTACCTAAAAGGTAGACTCATACTACTAACAATTACACATTCACATGGAAGACTTGCCCAACTACATAGGTCACGAGCATGGTCAAGAGTCCTACTGCCAAGTTTCGCAACATCGCTTGTTTAACAGGTGCTTTCCCAAGTTTAGCACTAACATAACCAATCAAGATTAAGGTCAGTGCAACCACAACCGCTGTTATAGGAATACGGTAAGGGTCTGGGAAAAGCAGGATAGTTAGCGTTGGAGGCAAAGATCCCACTGAAAAGGACAGAAAACTAGATACGGCAGCATGCCATGGATTGGTGATTTCTTCCATATCCACCCCATATTTTTCCTCAACTAAGACCTTGATAGGATTTTTACTGAAGGCTTGATTGACCTTAACTTCCGCTTCTGTTTCGCAATCCCCTTGACTGAGGAAGGTTTGATATAAACTTTCTCTAGCTGACTCAGGTGAGCGATCCAAAAGGGCTTGTTCCTTAGCGACAGCCGCTTCTTCGGTATCTTTTTGCGTTGACACACTGACATATTCACCACCTGCCATCGAAAAGGCACCGGTAAAAATCGCTGATAAGGCAGAAATCAAGATGAACCAGATGTTTGATGTCGCACTGGCCACACCGATAACCACTCCCGCAATGGAAATGATGCCGTCATTGGCCCCCAACACTCCTGCTCTCAAAATATTTAAACGTTCTGCAAAATTCTTATCTTCCAATTTCATACTCCTTATTTAGAATCATTCTAAATAATATTATAACAGTTATTTAGAATGATTACAAATAATAAACTTTAAAAAGTAAGGTTTTTAATTTCTGCTCCAATCACACGCAAACTCTAAAGCTAATAAAGCTACCTTGTCCTTTTCATCCAAGTCCATATGATTCATCAAGTTACGGGCATCCCAATTACCTTCAGAAAGGTGGTCCGCAGCATAGAAGAAGTGGCAGATGTCAACACCTCTAAACTTTGCTAAAGCTGCAACAGCAGAACACTCCATATCCACACAAATGGCTCCTGCTGACTTTCTAGCTTTGAGTTTACCATTCGTCTCACGGTAAATGCCATCAGTTGTCCAAACCTTGCCTTCCTTATGAGAAATCTGACGTTCATTGAGATAGGAACGAAAATGGTCTAAAACACCCACATTTACCGCAATCTCATCGCTGGCTTCCACATAGTGAAAACTCGTCCCTTCATCTCTAAGGGCATGACTAGGAATAATAATAGAAGTCTCTTTAATATCTTCATCAAGCACCCCACAAGTACCAAAAAGTACAAGTTTATCAGCTCCCAAGGCAAAAATATCCTCTAAAATACCCACACAGGCAGAGGCGCCTACAGGTGCATTAAAAATGGCCAACTCATTATCATCAATAACAAGCTTATAAATCGGAATAGCCACATTCGCCATGGACGTCTCATAGATAAGTTCATGGGGAAACATCTCAAGCATTCGTTGAAAGGTCGAACGAGAAAAACAGGACACAGCTATTTTAGGAAACCCCTCAAGAGGCTCATTCTTGTCCTCGGGATTGATAATCGCTTGTCTATTCGCATCAAATTCAGTTAGTAGCATACGTGACCTCCTTAGTTTTAGGAACCATTATAACACAAAAAAATCAGACCAAAAAGAATGGTCTGATTCTACTCCTATTTATTCTTCATTTCCCAAATCGTCTAGTTATTTTTCAAGACGTCATCTCTCAAATCTTCCCAATGCAGCAAGAGCCCAATTCACCAAAAAGACAAAGGAAACATATATGGTATAAGTAATTGGCCAAGCCATGAGATATCTAGGATCCAAGGGATTATTATGATAGACATCATGGTTGTACCGATAGTTAGCTGACATTATCATAAGGGTGATAAGCCCAGTCACTAGTAAACAACCTAAGACTGTTATACTCGAACTACCAAAAGCATTTACATCAAGACGTTCAGCTCTATAAATAGACCAAATACTACTTATCAACAATGGATAAAGTAAGTAATCAGCAGAGATGACACCATTGTTAAAGAGGGAGCCATAAACTAAGCATACAAGCGTCCCTGCAATCATTATGTAAAAACATTCGGCAGCAACCTTATTATTTAGAACTGCTTCGTCGCGTTCGTCTGTAACCTTATTAGCAACCGATTTAAATTTCATCATATTTACTTCTTTTCTAAATCTCCCAAAACAGTTGATCCAAAGTCCTATCCAGTGTTTTACAAATAGCAATGCATAAGGCTAGGCTGGGATTGTACTTTCCAGCTTCAATCAATCCGATGGTTTGTCTTATTGAACCTACCGCTTCAGCCAAGTCACCCTGAGTCATATCATGCTCTGCTTGTGCTACTTTTAAGCGTAAATTCTTTGCCACATGCCCCCTCCTTCTCAGCATATCTGATATTCTCTCCGAAATCGATTATGATTACCATCTCTTTTCATTGATATTACACACTATATGTTTCTATTTGCAATATAAATCTGACATTATTTTAGAAATAATTTGCAAAATAAAAAGCCGAGATTTCTCCCAGCTTCTTCAATATTTAAACTTAGGCAGGTGTTACATCCAAGCTCTCACCAATTGCCGCAAGGCGTTCAACAACCTCTTCTTGGCTCAAATCATTTTCAGAGACATAACGGTTACGTGGGTGAACACGACATTCATGTGAGCAGCCACGGAGGTATTTGTCTTCATTTTCCTCTGAAGCAAGGATACGACGGTTACAGAATGGGTTACCACAGTTGACATAGCGTTCGCAAGGCGTGCCATCGAACCAGTCCTTACCGACAACGATAGGGTCTACATGGTTGATATCAACAGCAATACGCTCGTCAAAGACATACATCTTACCATCCCAAAGCTCCCCTTGAACCTCTGGATCTTTTCCGTAAGTTGCGATACCACCGTGCAATTGGCCAACATCTTTGTAGCCTTCACGGACCATCCAACCTGAGAATTTCTCACAGCGGACACCACCAGTACAGTAAACAACCACGCGCTTGTCCATGAACTCTTCCTTATGGTCGCGAACCCATTGTGGCAATTCACGGAAGTTGCGAATGTCAGGACGAATGGCTCCACGGAAGTGACCAAGGTCATATTCATAGTCGTTACGTGTATCAAGGACAACAGTATCCTCATCCAAAAGAGCGTCTTTAAACTCTTTGGGTGACAAGTAAGCACCTGTAGTTTCAAGTGGATTGATGTCGCTATCAAAGTTATCGTCCTCTAAACCAAGGTGAACGATTTCCTTCTTGTAACGCACAAACATCTTCTTGAAGGCTTGCTCTTCTTCCTCATCAATCTTGAACCAAAGGTCCTCCATCCCTGGAAGGCTGTGGACGTAGTCCATATATTTTTGAGTGGTTTCATAGTCTCCAGAAACCGTTCCATTAATCCCCTCGTCAGCGACCAAGATACGACCTTTTAGACCGATTGACTTACAAAAAGCCAAGTGGTCAGCCGCAAATTGCTCAGCGTTTTCGATGGGAACGTATTTATAATAAAGCAATACTCGAATAGGTTTTGCCATTGTACTTCCTCTTTCTTTATGAAATATCTATATTTGTTGTTTGATAATAAAATCAACTTAACTATTATACCGTTATCAAAGAGGACTAGGCAATTGATTTGTTTGGAGAAGAATTTTCACAACAGAAAAAGGCTAAGTGCCAAATGCCTCAACCTAAGTTTTATGGGATTATTTTTTCACAAGATAGTATTACAACTCTTTCTGTAGTGTCCCTAAGATAAGCAGTTGTGTCAGAAAAATCCAGAAAATAAGAACTCCTATATCTACAAGCGAAACAGTTCCATGTCTATAAAAGCTAGCTCTAAGAAGATTCGCAGAAGGGACAAATGGAAGTAGAAAATAAAGTTGATCTAACCAATCTGGAAGACGACCTGCCGGATACATGATTGGTGAAAACATAAGACCAATCATTAAAATAAGCTGAGACATTAGCGTGACAATATTTTGGGAAAATATATAAGCAATTGAAAATCCTAGACTAATCATTGTTAGGCAAATAAGTAACATCACAAAAACAGACAAAATTGACAAATTTAATTGGACAGAAAAGCGAAGACAGCCTAATAAAAAAGTGAAGAATACACCTGGTAAAATAGCAATTAACCATATACATAGGTCAGCTAAAGAAATTAGAATTCTAGGAATAGGTAAAGCTCGAATATAGTCCACATGACCTTCTGACTTGGCATTGGCTATAACAGGAGATGAAATCGTACAGCCAATAGAAATAACTCCCATTAAAACTGATCCAGAGGCAAGATAGTAAGCAGTTGTTGTGTCCATCTTACCAATTACCAACGGATACCCAAAAAGAAGTGAAACGGACAAAAGCACTTGAGCTAGTGTGAATAGAATGAATAGATTTTTTTGTCGAAGATAGTTCCAACGAAGTAAGTAAAAAAATTGAGTCATATCAGTTAACAAGCTCCTCTTTATAAAGATCGGAAATAGATAATGTTTTCATCTTAACTGAAAGGTTTGAAATAAGCCCTTTTTCTATACCTTCCTTAACTTGAATGAGTATTCGTGTTAATTCACTTTCTTCAATTTCCATCTGACAAACACAACCATTGACCATCGTAAAATGTTCGAATAGACTTAAAAATTCTTTACTAACAAAATTGAAAGAAATTTGATAATGATTTTTATAAGACATTTGGTGTACTGGACCAGATTTTAATAATTTACCATGGTTAAAAAGAGCAAAATTATCCGCATATTTTTCAACTTCTAGTAGATTGTGGGTAACAATGATAATAGTGTGTCCTTTATAAGCCAGTTTTTGTAATAATCGCCACTGTTTTTCACGACGTACAGGATCAACATCGTTGGTTGGTTCGTCAAGAAGCATGATATCAGCAGAGCCAATTAATGCCATGGCAAAAGATGTAAGCCGTTTTAAGCCTCCTGAAAGATTCTTCCCTTTTTTATCACGGTATTCTACTATTTCCAGATCTGCTAGAAGGTGCTCAATTTCTTTTTGGAGTTCTGAGGTACTTAACCCTCTCATTCTTCCAATCATCTCTAAATTTTGCTCAACAGTTAACTTTTCAAGAGGTGCATACTGTTGTGACATATAACTCATCATTGTTCGAGCTTGTTTACGGTTATGTATAAAAGAAATATCTCCGTAGTGAACATCTCCCTGATCAGGCTTAATAAAACCAATCATTTGCTTTAAAAGAGTTGATTTACCAGCACCATTATGTCCTATAAGAGCTGTGATTTTTGCAGCTTCTAGCTCTAAGAAGATATGGTTATTAGCAAAATGTTGTTTATCAAATGATTTTGTTAAATTTTCAATGGTGAGCGTTTCAAAAGTCATAATTTTATTTCTCCGTATTGAGAAAAGATTTCCCAATTTTCCTCCTTACCGTTACCACATGTAGGACACTCATCAGGATAATGTCCCCAAGGTTTGTGTGTGAACGACGCTCCGTTTTCATAATTAATCTCGTATTGGCGATTAAGACTCATTGGTTCTGCATATTTAGTTATTAATCGAACAGCCTCATCAACAATAGCAGATGTCAATTGAAACATAGCCGGACCATAAGCAATTGTAGGAATTTTCTTAGTAACAGTACGAATACCCCGAAATTGTTCCAAGAATAGACTATCAATTTTCGTGTAATGAATGTTTAAACAATCAAAACATCCTGTTTGATGGGGTACTACAGAATAAACACGTCCGCGACTAACTTGACTTGCACCAAAAACACACGGAATATTTTTTGTAACTACAGCTTTATTTACAATACGCTGAATATCATATTGTGGTTCATCAATAACACAAATAACAATGTCAACATTGTCTAATAATGGCAACAAGTCGTTTACACATGTTATACGTAAATTATGAGTTTCAACTTCGATATCAGAATTCATTTTTGACACTTCTTGATGGGCAATCTGTGTTTTAAGAGCCCCTACGTCTTCCTCCTTATATAAAAATTGCCTACCTAGATTACTTTTTTCAATGATATCAAAGTCCACAATTTTTATTTTTTTAGGTCCTAGACCAGATAGCAAAGTTAGTATATTGGACCCTCCTCCGCCAAGTCCTAATAAAAGAACTGTCGTTTCATTAAGTCTCTTTTGAATATCTATACTATCTTTAAAACTATTTAAATAGCGACTAAAATAGTAGATATTTGAATGATATCTTTCCTTAATACAATTTATTGTAGCACCTTCTTCAATAACCCCCTCCTTATCCAATAGTTCAATAGCACCTATTATATCTTGTTCCGTCAAATCTGGATACTTAGTTAAATAATATCTACAACGTCATTAATAGTCCTTCCATCTAAAATATTAACTAAACTCCACATTTTATCGTCCTCATCACTGATTTCAGTAGTTATACCAATTTGGGAGCCTACCCTAAACAAATTATCGTGAAGTTTATAAATAGGATATATTTCTTTTATTCTTGGACAATGGAATTTCATTTTTTCCTCACTATTTTTCAAAAAGAAAGACGAGGTGATTCTATAATTTCCCCTTGCCTTATTGTAGTAATTCTATCAAAAATTTTCCGTGATAGAATCGAAGGTAACATTTGCTTATATGTTTATTTAACATTTTTAAGCAATTAAATAATACCCCAGCTAATTTCGGTTTGAGCTACGGCCTTACGTACTTGAATGTTTTTCATTTGGAATTCTCCTTTCATCTTTAATAAGAATATTGTATACTAAACTTACATTTTTCTTACAATTATGTCATAATTGACCATTTTAACGTTATAACTAACATACAGAAATGAGTGAGGAGGTTTTCAATGTTAAAAGTTGCTATTTGTGATGACTCTGATAGAGATGCTAGCCAATTAGAACATTATTTACTTTCTTATGATAAATTTCCTCTAGAAACAAAACTTTATACAAATCCACAAAAACTCTTAAATCAGCTGACGCCAGACATCCACTGTGTCTTTTTGGATATCAATATGCCAGGAATCAATGGAATTGACGTAGCACAAAAGATTAGAAAATTTAATCCTTTCATTCCTATTATTTTTGTGACAAGTTATCGTGATTATATGGAACAAGTCTTCGAAGTTCAGACTTTTGACTATATCGTAAAACCGATAGAACCTCAAAAGTTAATGAAAGTATTGGATCGTATTTTGCGTTTTTTGGATATAGGCCAAGCACTTTTTACCTTCTCATTTGGTAAACACAATTATTCTGTCCCTTCGAGCGATATTGTATTTTTTGAGAAAGATAAACGTTCAGTATTTATATACACAAAGACAGGTACCTACAAGTCTCTACTAAAAACAAAAGAGATTTTGGAAAAACTCCCTAATTATTTTATTCAAATTCATGCTTCCTATATTTTAAACCCCAAATACATCAAAGACTTTGATTCAAAAACAGTTACTATTTTACTAAATGGGACTGAAGAACACCTACTCCCAATTAGTAGAAAGTTTCAGTTTTCTTTTAAAGAAAAGTATTACAGCTATCTAAGTGAAAGGCATTTTTAATGTTAGTAGGATTACGAATAATCAGTATCTTGTACGATTTATTTCTAGCAAGTATGTTATTTTATAGACCATTGTCTAAAATCAATATGAAAAAGAAGCCTTTAGTAGCCCTTTTTTTCATATTGATTTTTCATGGGGAACTCGTGTTCCTATTCTCTGAAAGTCGTATTTTTTTGGTCAGTAATCTCCTTCTAAACATTTTAGAATACTATCTAATCGGTCTCAATTTTGATTATCCTATTCGCCAGTCTTCCTTTTGGATTCTTTTACAAACTAGTCTAAGTTTGTTAGCAGGAGCTGTCCTAAACCAAGGAATCCAACTAATTTTACCTTTAGGGGAACTATCAAAAAATTTAGAAGCTATTAGTTTGTATCTCGGAATAAGTTTCTTCTTATCTACAGGAATAACTCTTATCTTACGAAAGCTTCTCCTATCCCATCAAAGGCTTCGTATTGCTACTTCTAAGGGAAACTGGCTTTATCAGTTTATCGTGCCTCTTTTATCTATTTTCTTTGCTTTTACAATATCTGCCATTCAAGGAGGGGTATTTGGAGCAGATTACCTGTCAATCATTTCTCTCTCATCTCTCATTGTATTAACTCTCTCCTCTCTTTATTTTAATCTGTACCTTGCTCGTCAACAGCAGCAATATTACCAAAACCAATTGGAAAAAGAACAATTACAGTTCCAAGTTCGAGAAATACAACAATCTCAAGAAGAATATCAACGTCTCCAAAGCCTTCGGCATGACTTAAAAAATAAACATTTAACTCTTTTATCGCTTTTAGAGAAAAATCCTGAAGAGGCAAAAGATTATCTTTATTCATTAACAGATAGTATAGTAGGTGAACAAACTTTCTACTCTAAAAATCAAACTATTAATTTTTTACTTAATCAAAAACTACATCATTTAAAAGATGAGATAGAAATGGAAATTGATTGCTTTGTACCACAAGAATTATCTATTCAACCAGATATTTTAGCTGTTATATTAGGAAACTGCCTAGACAATAGTATTGCAGCTTGTCTCAGACTACCAAATAAAGAAAGAAACTTATCACTTAATATCCGATACTTTCAACAAAATCTTTTTATCAATATTAGAAATAATTTTGATGAGAAAGAAAAATCTACTCGTAAATCCCGTCAAAAAGATGGCTGGGGGTTGCGAAATATTGATGCTCTTGTTCAAGAATATCAAGGTAATATCAAACACTTTATAAAAGATGGACAATATCAAATAGAGATTTTATTACCAATAAAAATAGGGACTATTCCGACTAAAGAATTTTAGGTAATTGATGAAAAATGAGTAATAATTAGGTAACGTAAATATTTGAAGTCAAAATCTATATTATGTTTATTCATTAATAAACAGGTTGAGTAGCACTAGCTCAACCTGTTTTTTTCTATAACTTTCTGATTACCTAACTCGCATCTGCTCGACTCATGTTTTCTCCTACAATTTCGCAGCAGCAGCCTCATCTAAGATAAGAGTCACGTCTGGATGATGTTGCAAGACACTAGCTGGCACTTCCTCTGTCACTGGCCCCTTGACCATCTTGAAAATGGCATCTGCCTTCTTGTCACCATAGGCAAACAAGATAATCTTCTTAGCAGCCATAATAGAAGCAATTCCCATTGAAATAGCCTTTGTAGGGACTTGGTCACGACTGGCAAAGAAACGGCTATTTGCTTCAATGGTGCTATCCGTCAAGTCGACCACATGGGTTTGACTATCAAAAGGCGTACCTGGCTCATTAAAACCAATATGCCCATTACTTCCGATTCCTAAGATTTGCAGATCAATGACATGTTGTGCCAAGACGTCATCGTAATCCTTAGCCGCCTTCTCCAAATCTTCAGCCATACCGTCAGGTAAGAAGCTTTCCTTAAATGGCTTGGCATCAAAGAGTTGAGCCTTCATAAAGGCATGATAGCTCTGCTCATGCTCTGGTGATAGTCCGACGTATTCATCCAAATTGACGCTGTAAAGTTCCGAAAAATCCACGTCACTCTCAACCATCTCTTGGTAAAGGGCGATAGGGGAACTACCTGTCGCCAATCCCAATGTTTGAGCACCCGCTGTAAGGCTCTCTTTTAGAAGTTCAAAGGCAACTTTGCCTCCCTCAACTTGATTCTTAACTAAAATCTTTTTCATTCTATTCACCTCAATATTGGTATATACCATTTTCTTTATTATCTCTTTTTTAACCTTCCTGTCAAGCGTTTTCACTTGATAAGTTTAATGACTGTCGCCCTATATCGTGCTATAATAAAAAGGCTGAAAATTTTTAAACGAGGAAACAAATGAATACAAACGATTTTGATTTTGAACTACCAGAAGAACTAATTGCCCAAACCCCATTGGAACAACGTGACGCCTCTAAACTCTTAGTCATTGATCCTGTAACTAGGGAAATGACTGATACCCACTTCGACCACATCATTGATCAGCTTAACCCTGGAGATGCCTTGGTCATGAACAATACGCGCGTGCTTCCTGCCCGCCTCTACGGTGAAAAAACTGATACACACGGCCATGTAGAATTTCTCCTTTTGAAAAATACCCAAGGTGACCAATGGGAAGTTTTGGCCAAACCAGCCAAACGCCTTAAAGTAGGTGCTAAAGTCAGTTTTGGTGATGGTCGCTTGACTGCCACTGTCACTAAGGAACTGGATCACGGCGGACGTATCGTAGAATTTAGCTACGACGGTATCTTCCTTGAGGTTTTGGAAAGCTTAGGCGAGATGCCACTGCCACCTTATATCCATGAAAAATTGGAAGACCGCGATCGTTATCAAACGGTCTATGCCAAGGAAAATGGCTCTGCCGCTGCTCCAACAGCTGGACTCCATTTCACACCTGAGTTACTTCAAAAAATTGAAGCTAAAGGCGTAAAATTGGTCTACCTCACCCTCCACGTTGGACTAGGAACCTTCCGACCTGTTTCTGTCGATAATGTCGACGAGCATGAAATGCACTCAGAATTTTACACCCTCAGCCAAGAAGCGGCCGATACCCTCAATAGTGTCAAAGCTGCTGGAGGTCGCATTGTTGCAGTAGGGACAACCTCAATCCGAACACTGGAAACAATTGGAAATAAATATGATGGCCAACTCCAAGCCGACTCGGGCTGGACCAATATCTTTATCAAACCAGGTTATCAATTCACAGTCGTAGATGCCTTTTCAACCAACTTCCACCTTCCAAAGTCAACCTTGGTGATGTTGGTTTCAGCCTTTGCTGGTCGTGAATTCGTCCTAGAGGCCTACAAACACGCCGTCCAAGAACGCTACCGCTTCTTCAGTTTCGGAGATGCCATGTTCGTAACACGACCTTCGGAAAAATAAATAGTGATGTTGAGACTTCTCTTACAGGGGAAGTCTCTCTTACTGCACATCACATTCAGAAAAAATCCACCAGTTATGAACTGGTGGATTTTTTTGTTTATTTCTCTGCAAATTGACTATTATACAAATCGTAATAGAAACCTTTATCTGCAAGGAGGGATTCATGGTTCCCTTGTTCGATGATTTGTCCATCTTTAAGGACCAAAATCTTGTCTGCTTCTTGGATTGTTGATAAACGGTGAGCGATGACAAAACTTGTTCGACCTTGCATAAGTGTCTTCATGGCTTTTTGAATCAAGAGTTCCAGACGGGTATCAACTGATGAGGTTGCCTCGTCCAAAATCAAGATTTTAGGGTCAGCCAAAAGTGCACGGGCTATGGTCAAAAGTTGCTTTTGTCCCAGTGAAATGTTACTTGATTCCTGGTTTATTTCCATGTTGTAGCCACCAGGCAGCGTACGGATAAAGTGATCCACATTGGCAGCCTTCGCTGCTTCAACAATTTCTTCATCAGTTGCCTCAAGATTACCAAAACGAAGATTTTCCTTGATAGTTCCTTCAAAGAGCCAAGCATCCTGAAGCACCATACCAAACTGTTTACGATAATCTTTACGCGACAAGTTGCGTATATCATGACCATCAACCGAGATAGAACCTGCAGTAACATCATAGAAACGCATGAGAAGATTGATAATAGTTGATTTTCCAGCACCGGTAGGACCGACAATAGCCACCATTTCACCAGGATTAACCTCAAGATTAAAGTCACGAATCAAAGGTTTATCAGCTACATACTGGAAGTCCACATGATTAAAGATAACTTGACCAGTTAAATCTCCTTCAAGCACCTCAGTAGCATCATTAGCCTCGTCTGGTTCATTCATCAGTTGGAAAATACGGTCCAAGGAAGATTTAGCACTCTGCAATTGTCCAGCCAGCTGAGTCAAGTTCTGAATAGGTTGATTAATCTGCCAAACGTACTGAACGAAAGCCTGCATATTACCAATCGTCAAGCGACCAGCCAAGACTTGCAAACCACCTAGGACGGCAACAATTAGATAGGTCAAGTCAGATAAACCATTAAGGAAAGGCATCATGAGGCCTGAAATGAAATTGGCCTTAAAACCTACCTTTTGAAGGTCTTCCGTAATTTCTTTAAAGTCGTCTAATGATCTACCCTCACGCCCAAAAAGTTTAATCACATTGAAACCAGTCAGATTTTCCTGAACAAAACCGTTAAGAGTACCTAGGGCATCAGCCTGCTGCTTAAAGTAAGGTTGAGACTTACTCATAATGAAGCGAGCACCAAAGTAAGAAATCGGAATAGTGATAACAAACACAGCTCCCAACTGAAGATTAAGGTAAAGCACTGTCCCAATAACCAAGGCTAGAGTAAAGATGGCGTTGACAACCTGCAAGAATGACTGCTGCAAGGCATTTGAAACTGTCTCGACGTCACTAGTAAAGCGACCCAAAAGGTCTCCAAATTGTTGCTTATCAAAGTATGACACTGAGGTACGATTGATTTTCTCAATCATCTCATTTCGCATATCCTGAACCGTTGCTTGCACAGCATTGGTCATAAAATAGTTGGAATAGTAAGAAGCCAACTCATAGATGAGACCACGCAAGAGGTAAAAGACCAAAACTAAACCAACGTAGGACACGTTGATATGAGCACCTGCTACCCCCTTAATGATGTCCAGTGTATTTTTAGTCAGTTCCGTAATGGCTAAACCAATGACCACCGGCTCAATAACACTCATGATGACACTAATAATTTTCAGGAAAATAGCTAAGTAAAGTGGGAAACGATAAACCTGCAAGTATGACCAAAGGCGGCCAAAACTTGAGGAATGAGTTGTTTTCTTTTTATTATCCTTCATTTTCACCTCCTTCTAGTCTTCCGTAAGACTCTTTTGATTAAATTGTGAATTAGCAATCTCACGGTAAATCTCATTACTTTCCATGAGCTCTTCGTGACGGCCACGACCAACAATTTCACCCTTATCAAGAACGATAATCTGATCTGCATCCATAATGGTTCCCACACGTTGAGCCACAATCAAGACTGTCGCATCCTGGGTCACTTCTTTTAGACGACGGCGCAAGGTCGCATCAGTCTTGTAGTCCAAGGCAGAGAAGGAATCATCAAAGATGTAAAGGTCAGGACGTTTAACCACAGCACGTGCAATTGACAAACGCTGCTTCTGTCCACCAGAAAGGTTGCTACCACCCTCAGCCAAGTGAGAATCATAGCGTTCTTCCTTACTTTCGATAAATTCCTTGGCTTGAGCCACATCAGTGGCTTGATTCAATTCTTCATGACTGGCATTTTCCTTACCATAACGGATATTTTCACCGATAGTCCCTGTAAAGAGTAGGGCTTTTTGTGGGATAAAGCCAATCTTACGACGAAGAGCCTTAAGATTGTAGTCACGGACATCTACACCATCAACAAGAATGCGTCCAAGTGTTACATCATAAAAGCGTGGAATCAACTGTACAAGTGATGATTTTCCTGAACCCGTAGATCCGATAAAGGCAATGGTTTCACCTGGTCTAGCCTTGAAAGAAATGTTGTGTAGGACAGGACTTTCAGTTTCACCGGGATAGGCAAAGGTCACATTGTCAAATTCCAAATATCCCCTAGTCTCGGTTTCTGTCACGCCATCTTCATTTGGATTGATAGAAATCGGCATGTCCATAATTTCCTGCAGACGTTCACTAGACACCGCCGTACGAGGATACATGGTAAAGAGATTGGCTAGGAAAAGGAAGGACAATAGTGCATGGAAGCTGTACTCAATAAAGGCAACCAAGTCACCGATTGCTAAAGTCCCAGAACCTAATGGCTCAAGAGCAAACCAAACAATAGCCACAATCATAGCGATAATGATTTGTACAAAAAGTGGCTCGGTCAAACCAGTCAATTTGAAAAGTTTGCTTGAATTATCCGCATAGACAGCATTTTCAGAAGCGAACTTCTTCTCTTGAAAATCTTCTCTAGCGAAAGCTCGGATGACACGAAGTCCAGTCAGATTTTCACGAGCATACTGGTTAATCTTGTCGAGAGTTGCCTGTTGTTTTTCAGAAAGCGGACGCGTTTTTACCGCCACATACCAGACAACTACGGCTAGGAAAGGCAAGGAGATTGCCACAATCCAAGCCAAAGATGGACTTGTCGTCAAAATCAAGAAGACACTGGAAACCATCATCAAAGGAGTGATAACCCCTAGCTTAAGAACCTGATCCGCAAACTGCATAAGCACAAAAGCATCCGACGTGATACGAGTCACCAAAGAGGATACCCCTATCTGCTCATACTCGTGGTGAGAATACTCCTGAAGCTTAGCATAAATGTCATTACGCATGACTTGCACCATAGTAGTGGTCAACTTACCAACCGCATAGGACAGAAGTATACGACCAACAATCCCAGTCAAAACTACACCAAACATGACCCAAGCATAAGCGTAAAGCTTATCAACATCACCACGGTTTATTCCCTCATCAATCATTCTGGCAAGAACAGTCGGCAAGCCCAAGTTAGCAATAACAAATAAAATGGCTGCCGTAAAATTCATTGCTAGCCACTTAGGATAACGTCTGAGATAAGACCAAATATAAGCCATAAATTTCTCCTTTTCTTTTTAGCATTTACCATGCCTTTAAGATTTTTATAGTTATTTACAACCACTAAAGCCGTAAAAGACACAGAAAAAGGGCGTGACAAGCACGCACATTTCCTACATTCTAACAAATGAAAATATTAAAAGCAATAGAAAAAAGCAGGACTTACACCCTGTTTTTTTCTATTAAGCGACTTGAGTCGTCACCTTATTATTTTAAGAGTAACTGAAGCAGACTGATTCTAATTACTGATATTGCTGAATTTATTTAATGAATTTATATTTTGACAATTTTTTGGAAGGATACTAAAGAATATTTGATTGTAAAATATTTTGAGTGATCTTTCCAGAATCCCGATTACATCATTATGATACCAAAGACTATAAGCATTTTAAGTCACTGATTTATCAGTGTGACCTAGTCTATGTGAAACATATAGGGGACATATCTTAGGAACATTAAGAAGATAATATGAATGACTATAACTCAAGCCTTTTCTAGGATTCCTTTAAACATCCACAATCTCAGCCTGTCGTTTAATAATACGGCAAATAATTGATTTAAATAAGGGATTGCCAAATCGAGCTAAAACATAATCATCTTCGTCATTTTACACTTGAACTCACGCCAATTAGTTAATACTTCTAAAGTTACATCGTCTAAATCAATTTTACGCAATCCAGCAACCATATTTGCTTGCTACTTAGAATACTAATTTCCATATTCAACTTTTTAAAGTGTTTCATAGGCGTTGAGAAGCTTTTTATAAGGTTTATAGCCATCCCAATTACACTCAATATATGATATTTATTATAATAAATTAAGAATTCAATTTTCAGTTTAGTTTCCTGAAGAGATTATATATTTTTGTATTTTTACCAAGAATAAATTAGTATAATTTTATTTCAATTAAATTACATATACTTCCTTTAGTTCAATGTGCACATATTCCTTTCATAGATAAAGTAAAAAAACTGATGAATCATTCGATTCATCAGTTTTAAGGAAGATATGTTCATTGCAAACAAATCGTATCAATTAGAAAGATTAATCTTCTTTCTTCTTACGAGCTACAAGACCAAATCCACTCAATACTCCGAGAAGTCCAAGTGCTGCTAGGCTAGCATTATCTTCTGTACCTGTATTTGGAAGTTCACGTTTGCCATCCATATATTGAGGTGTAGAAGGTGATGCTGGTTGAGCTGCAGTTGTTGGAGTTCCATTATTATCTCCATTATCTGTAGGTCTTACAGGTTGTGGTACTGGAACATAGTTGATTGGTGTATCTTCTGTTGGGTTTTCAGGTGTTGGTGGAACATATCCTTTACTTGGATCGTTTGGATCTACTGGTTTCAGTGGGTTTCCATTTGAATCTTTTGGAGTTGTTCCTGGCACTTGAGGAATCACTGTTGTTGGTGTTCCTGGTTTTGTTGGATCTGTTGGATCGTTTGGATATTGAGGTTTATCAAGTTTTGGTTCCTCGAATCCTTCTGGTACTTTTGGTACCCATGAACCAAGTTTAGTGTAGACAACTTCGATATTTTCATCTTTAGAGTCTACCGTTAATCCTGTTGTAGCTGCTACTTCTTTTTGTTTAGCATCTTTCAGGATGTAGCCTTGAACTACTGGTGATTCAACTTTATCGAATGTTGTATCTCCATCTTTAGCTGTCCAGTTGCCGTAAGTGATTTCACCTGTTACAGAATTAATCTTACCTTCACGAGTGAATGTAACTTTATCTGTTACTTTCTGAGCTACTTCCTCACCTTTTTCGTTAACGGATGTGATTGTACGGTTCACGTGGCGAGTTGTATCAATCTGTTTAATGAGATCTTCTGTCCATTTTGGTCCATCAGGGTTGTTAGGATCGATTGGATCACCTGGTTTTGGTTTATTTGGATCATTTGGATTTTCTGGATCTACTGGTTTGATTGGTTCAACGTGTGGTTTAACCGTTACTACAAAGCTTTGATCTACTTTCGTATCTTTATCGAAGTTCTTATCTGTAGCTGTTGTGAATCCATCAGTTACGAGGTCATACCCTAGAGCTTTAAGTTCAGCAAGCTTAGCTACTGTTGAGTAATCAATTGGTTCTCCAGATTTACCTTCTAGGTTATCTGTGTGAAGTACTGTTCCTGTTCCTTCTACAACATAAGTTACTGTTGCTTTTTGAGTATCTGCTGTATAGGTGATCGTTGTATCTTTACCAATATCAGAAGGTATTGGCGGAATATAGCCCTTAGTACGGTCATCGGGATCAACTGGCACCAAAGGAGTCCCCATATGGTCTTTAGGTGTATAGCCAGGAAGAAAATCAATAACCGGGTAACCAGGCACAGATGAATCAGCAATCTTAGTAGGGTCAATAGGATCATTGGGATAAATAATTGATTTTGTCGAGCCATCAGGATTAGAGACGACCCAGTTGCCGAGCTTTCTGTAAACATACTTAACATCAGAGGTTTGTGGAATATATGGATTTTTAATTGCGACTGTCGTATAACCTACTTGATACTTTATCACAGGATCTGAGGGCTTTATATTTGTATATGTTTCGAGAACTTTTCCATTTTGTGCAATTGAAGCAGACATTGTTCCATCTGAACCAGTCTGAGTGTAAGTAACAACTATTCCATCATGAAAGTCTTTAACATAACTAGCACCAATCTCTCCGTATGGTGACATAGTGCCATTTGAATTAGAAGATGCAGTAGCATAGTAACCATTTATAAGTATGGGACTCGTCGTATATTTTTGGCCGACTAACCCTTTTTGTGTATAAGGAACAACCGGATTACCATTACTGTCGGTGATTTGCTTGCCATCTTTATCAACAAAATAGGTTGTTTGTGTGATCAATTTGGGTACCATATAGGATAGTTTATTGTAGTAGCCAGTATCATATTTACTAGCAATATATTTAACAGCAAGAGGATCTCTTAAACTTTCAACCATCGCATAATAAGTATCATTATAGTAGGTAGTGCTATCAAATACAGCAGATGGTACCTTAGTATTTTGATTTAAAGTGTATTGTTTTAAAACTTTATTTGATGGCGATAATTCCGTTACATAAACAATTCCATCGCCCGTTCGATTAGTTGAAAGAACAATCTGGTTTCCATGATATTTTGTTTGCACCCATTCATAACTGTAATGAGATTTATCTGGATCAATCCACATTCCAGATGGATAATCTGGATCACTAACTGAGAAACCCGTATTGGTAACTGAACCTGACAATACCTTTCTATCGTAGTTTTGAGCAAACTTAGTTGTATCTATTGCACTTCTTTTGACTCTTCGTCTTTGGTTAATAGAATCTGTATTCTCTCTATTACCACGCTTGTTATTATCCACTGTTTCCACAGAATTTGCATACTTTGCATTTGTCTTAACTGCAGTGCCGGCGGTACCTGGAGTACCATTAGTTGTATAAATTTCAGTTGGTCTTAATTTCTTTTCAGCAGTATTTGATTCAGTTACAGCTGTGCTCAAAGCTGATACAGTTTCTGCTTGTGCATCTACATCGGCTTGACTAGCATCTGTATTCGCTAGAGTTGCTTTAGTTGCTGCCTTTGTAGCTGCAACTTCTGATTTCACTTCTGTAGCTTTTTCAGTTTCTGGATTCACAGTTTCTGGCTTCATAGTCTCTGAATTCACAGTCTCTGGATTCACAGTTTCTGGCTTCACAGTCTCTGGATTCACAGTTTCTGGCTTTATAGTCTCTGGACTCACAGTTTCTGGCTTCACAGTTTCTACTGTTTCTGCTTTAGGCTCAGCCTTTTCCGTCTCCTTGTCACCTTGACTAGAAGCAGATGTTGTAATAGCTGTTTCAGCTGATTGTACTTCCGTCGCTGATACTACGCCATTACCTAAGAACATTAAACCAACAGCAATTGCTACTGATGCTGCTCCAAAGCTGAACTTACGAATACCGTAACGAATGTACTTCTCTGTTCGAAAATCTTGTTGTTTCCCTCGCATATGAGTAATAACCCCCTTATAAATTGTTTTATTTTTCAAAATACTTAATTTTTAAAAAAAAAACGGTAATTTTAACATTTAATGTAACAATGTTTTTATGCCGAAACTATATACTTTGAAAATAATTTAATCGTATCACACTTCCGTATTATAAGCAAATTTTCCATTTAAAATTTAGACTATAATAACTAAATTTTATTTTTCAAAAATTATTTATAGTAGTAATTATATTTTTGTTTTTAAGTATCTACCTTTTTTTGTAATATTAAAATAATTTTTACCATTTTATAAAAAGTTAGCCAACTCATTTTCAGAAAACATTTGTAAATTTCAAAAAACCAATGATTTTTACATCATTGGTTTTCTATTATATTCGTTTATCAGAAAGATTTAATTAATCTTCCTTCTTACGAGCTACAAGACCAAATCCACTCAATACTCCAAGAAGTCCAAGTGCTGCTAGGCTAGCATTGTCTTCTGTACCTGTATTTGGCAACTCTTTTTGACCTTCAACATATTTTGGTGTTGCTGGTTGACTTGGTTCAACCGGTCTTGGAGTCGGCATTTCAACATTTTTGAAGATATGTTTGATATTTCCATTTGGATAAGTCACAGTCTTCACATATTCGTAACCTGAAACTGTTCCCGGTTCTTTAGAGCCTGGTTCAGTTGGTTTCAATGGATTTCCATTGTCATCAGCCCAAGTAGTTGTACTTTGCTTACCTGGAGTTGGTTGAGGAAAAGGTGAAGGTTGTTGGAGCTGGTGTTGAAACTTTCTCATAAACGTGTTCGATGTCGCCATTTGGAAGGGTCTTAGTTTCTACAAAGCGGTAGCCTGGGATATCTTTCTTAGGTTGTTCGCCGTCTTCTGTTGGATAGTTTGGAATTTCGTTACCATCTTTATCCTTATAACTTGCCTTAACTTTTTCGTAGACGTGCTCTGTATCTCCGTTTGGAAGTGTCTTAGTTTCTACAAAGCGGTAACCTGGAATATCTTTCTTAGGAGTTGTACCTTCCTTAGTAGTTGTTCCTGGAATTACATTGCCATCTTTATCTTTGTAAGTTGTTATGACTTTTTCATAGATATGTCTTGTATTTCCTTTTTCGTCTACTTCAGTTTTAACAATCTTGTATCCTGGGATATCTTTAGTAGGTTTAGTTCCATCTTCTGTTGGTGAAAGTGAGTTACCCTCTTTATCAACGAATGAAGTATCAGGATGAACTTTTGGTGTGTAAGTAGCTGTTACTGGCATTCCGTTCTTACCTACACGTTTAACTGTTACTCCTGTTGCTTTACCTACGAAGTCAGGTTCTGGTGTGAAGGTTACTTTACTGTTTTCATCGATTGTATATATACCTTCGTCTGGTACTTTCTTCTCAGTTGTTCCATCGTCAAATGTTCGTTTAACAGTTTCATCAATTGGTACATTTGGATTTCCTAGGATGAAGACTGGTGTCCCTGTTTGTGGTTGTCCTTTAGGTCCTTCAGATTCTGCAGGTGTTCCTTCTGGTGTTACTGGTGTAACTGTTGGTGTGTATGTTCTGGTATAGTAAATTTGTAACACTCTCCTACCTAATAAGTTAAACTATTCATTAGAATAGGAGACATAACATGAAACACTATCCAGACGAAACACGACAAAAAATTGTTCGACTACACATTCAAGACGGACGAACATTAAAAAGCTTAGCTTGCTGAGCATAGCCAATTTATGCATCAAGATTCCCAATGTATCTAAAAACGCCAAATATAAGGTTTTATCCAAACTCATTATATAGCAAGAAATCTTCATTGTTCCTATTGGTTCTTTTAAAAGTGTGGCCAATTCGGGGCAAAATTTAAAGTTTAGTTTGCCACAAATAATAATTGTCATTTTATAATATTCCTACTTGGCTATTTTTTATAGGTAAAGAAAAAAGATAAAATGGCATTCATAAATTTTTAAAACTATAAAAATAGACACCTAATCATTAATAAATGAATAAGAAATCGGACACAATGGTGAGTATAATGAATTTTCTTTTCACTTTTCTTTCTATCAGAGAAAAAGCTAACCGAAACTAATAACAAAATTATTGATATCGATAGCTTTAGAAAAATATTCGAATAAGATAATCCAAACAACGCTTAGAAACATAAAATAAAAACTAAGACCACTGAAACAGTTGATACTCCCAGCTTCTTCTTACGTCCAAAGTAAGTTGAAAGCAATAAAATAATAGAATAAGTAAAAATAACGTAATTCATTGATTTGCCCCTATTGTTATATAATAATTCTAATATTATTTGATAATAAATATATTACCATAATTATAGATAAAATGAAAAACACATCCCAAATATATGTTTTAAAACTGTTTCTCCTGACTACTTCCTTAAAAGTCAAATTCTTTCTCATTCCAAAATAGTAAATCAGCACAAAATTAATGAAAAATAACTTCGTTGATTTATCAAAAAGAGTATATGTGACACCCCAATAAAAATTACTAGTACTATTAAAAACCTTTTCAACACATTAAGTGATACACTAATAATAAATAGAATTAATGACAGGAGATTATTATGTTTTTAGCTATTAAAGAGATGCTACATGAAAAATTGCGTTATAGCCTAATAGTGGCACTTATATTTTTAGTAAGTTATCTTTTGATTATTCTTACTGGTTTAGCCACTGGTTTAGCTAACCTAAACAAAGCGGCAATTAACGAGTGGGATGCTTCAAGTATTGTCTTAAATAGTGATTCTGAAGGACGTTTACAACAATCTTTTCTTTCACAGGATCAGGTTGCTAGTTTACCCAATAATGGAACCAGAATTTCACAGTATAGTACACTTGTAAAATCAGAAAATGGATTAAAAGAGAATACTCAATTAGTAGCTCTTGATTCCAAATCGTTCATATTTAAAAAATTGAAAATAACAAGTGGTAGTAAAAATGTCCGAAACAATGCCGGCGTCGTATCGGATAAATTCAAACGTGATGGATTCAAAATCGGTGACCACTTGTTAGTTGCTAATTCATCATTGAGGATTAAAATTACAGGTTTTACACCCAGGGCAACTTTAAGTGCTCTTCCCGTGGTTTATATTTCACCAGACACTATTCAATCACTGAATAAAGGTGTAACAAATGCTGTGGTATTCAAGAATACGTTAAATAATTCAAAAATACCAAAAGGGACTATTCAGTTAAGCATTGACTCATTTATTAATAAATTACCCGGATATAGTGCACAACAACTCACATTCAACTTCATGATTGGTTTTTTGTATATTATTATTCTAATTGTTATTTCAATTTTCTTGTATATTCTGACCGTTCAAAAATTACCTAACTTAGGTGTCTTGAAGGCGCAAGGAGTCTCAACGCAATATCTTGTTTTGAGTACGTTATTTCAATCATTTATTATGTCAGTTATTGGCGTTATTATAGCCATTATATTAGGTGAAATAACAGCTATTACGTTACCCAGCGAGGTACCCATTGTCATCGATAAAAGTAATATTATTGTAACTGGAATCGGTATTATTATTATGTCCTTGTTGGGTGCGTTGATACCAATTCGCCAAATTGCCAAAGTTGATCCTTACAAAATTATTGGAGGTTAATTTCATGTCAAATCTCATTTTCGACTCAGTCACAAAAATTTTTGGTGAGGGGGGTAGTAAGTACGTAGCACTAGAAAATATTAATTTCGAAGCAGAAAGCGGTCAGCTTATTTTAGTTGTAGGGCCATCAGGATCAGGAAAAACTACATTTTTGACTATAGCAGGCGGACTACAGACACCAACTAATGGTGACGTAAAAATAAATGACAGTACAATTAACAGTTTGTCCAAAAAACAACAAACAAAATTAAGATTGGAAAAAATAGGATTTATTTTACAATCTTATAACTTAGTCCCATTTTTAACGGTCGAAGAACAGTTTAAATTCGTAGATAAACTAAAAAAACAAAATTTGACTGAACAAAAATTGCATGAGCTTCTTTCTGATTTAGGACTTTTAGAACTGCTAAAAAAATATCCTAATCAACTTTCTGGTGGACAAAAGCAGCGTGTGGCAATTGCTAGAGCATTATACACTGATCCTGACTATATTTTAGCAGATGAACCCACAGCCGCATTAGATACAGATAGATCCATGAAAGTAATCGAGTTACTCAGAGATTTAGCGCACAAAAGAAATAAAATTATTATTGTAGTTACTCATGACTTAAGGTTAAAAGATATGGCAGACAAAGTTTATCAGATAATTGACGGTAAAATGACAATCCTGGAGAAGTAATTTAATTTATGACTAAAAATCAGCAAAAATATAATTATGACTAAGGAATATATTATTAACTAACCCTTAATAAAGCAATTCATGCTCAGCATTGTAATCCATCTAAACTGATACTTCATTCAGATCTAGGTGTACAATTCACCTCACTAGAATTTACGAGATTTTGTTCATCATTGGGCATTTCTCAAAGTATGAGTCGTGCGGGTACTCCGTATGATAATGCTCCAATGGAACGTTATTACAATACATTAAAAGCTGAAGAAGTTTATCAACATCGGTATGATACCATCGAGGAACTGGACCAAGCTATAAACGACTTTGCCTATGTTTGGTATAATCA
The DNA here is from genome assembly GCF_010120595.1 of Streptococcus thermophilus. Taxonomy (NCBI): domain Bacteria; kingdom Bacillati; phylum Bacillota; class Bacilli; order Lactobacillales; family Streptococcaceae; genus Streptococcus; species Streptococcus thermophilus. Next base: position 987,588 of record NZ_CP038020.1, on the reverse strand, counting down.
AATTAGACCTCATTCTTATAATAACCACCTAACACCTCTAGAAAAACGATTGAAATAATTTTATTTAGTCAATGGTGTTACAAAAATGCTTGACCAGGACAGAACCACTACCACGATAACTTAATTCCACTCTATCACCCTCCTATAACTATAATAAAAGTTAGGATTTTATCTAAGCATTATTTATGATTATTTTAACACAAGACAATATTTATAATTCAGTTTGATGAAGAAAAATAATTATTTCAGAATCTTCTCTTTGATACTTTTAATTGACAATGACAAAACTATCATATAAAAAGAAGTGGCAGAAATACACTGATTTCCTCTTTTCATTGTTGCAAATTAGTTTACTTCGCAATCTAATCCTTGATGGTTATAAACGGCTCTATAATTTCTGTAGTGGGTAAATCCACCATGGAAATTATGGAGCCTTTTTGAGTATATACAAAAAGTCCCATATGACCTATAATAAAAAGTGCTCAAACTATCATTTTAGAAAGACTCATATGGAACAACTAAATCTTATCACAAATTTTCTCAGAATTAAAGACAAAAATATCACTATCACTGATGAATATGATATGGGAACTCACTTAGAACTCCACGGTCACTTGGATCACACAGCCCCTAAATGCCCAAAATGCAAGGGACAAATGGCTAAGTACGACTACCAGAAAACTTCTAAAATCCCCTACTTAGAAACTGCTGGCTACCCTTTACTTATCCGTCTTCGAAAGCGTCGTTTCAAGTGTAAAGATTGCGGAAAAATGGCGGTCGCTGAAACTCCTCTTGTCAAGAAGAACCACCAAATCTCTGTCGCTGTTAACCAGAAAATCGCACAATTACTCATCGAAAATCAAGCAATGAAACATATTGCACACAGGCTATCTATCTCAACATCGTCAGTTATGAGAGAGCTAAATGAGTTCAAGTTTGAAACGGATTGGAATGCCCTACCTGAGGTGATGAGTTGGGACGAGTATGCCTTCAAGAAGGGGAAAATGAGCTTCATCGCTCAAGATTTCGACTCCCTAAATGTCATCGCCATTCTCGACGGAAGAACCCAAGCAACCATCCGAAACCACTTTCTACGCTATCCTAGAAAAGTTAGAAATCGGGTCAAAGTGATTACCATGGATATGTTTAGTCCCTATTATCAACTTGCTAAACAGCTTTTTCCGAATGCAAAAATTGTACTCGATCACTTTCATATCGTGCAACACCTTAGTCGCGCTATGAACCGTGTCCGTATTCAAATTATGAATCAATTCGACAGAAAATCGCAGGAATACCGAGCCTTGAAACGTTACTGGAAATTGATACAACAAGATAGCCGTAAACTCAGCGATAAACGATTTTATCGTCCTATGTTTCGAATGCATTTGACTAACAAGGAAATACTCGAAAAACTCCTATCCTACTCAGATGAACTCAGACAGCACTATGAACTCTATCAATTTCTCTTGTTCCATTTCCAAGAGAAAAACTCAGATCATTTCTTCAGTCTCATCGAACAGGAAATAGCCACTGTTAATCCTATTTTCCAGATGGTATTTAAGACATTTTTAAAGGATAAAGACAAGGTTTTAAACGCCATGGAATTGCCTTATTCCTACGCCAAACTGGAAGCTACCAATAATCTCATCAAAGTCATTATGAGAAATGCCTTTGGTTTCAGGAACTTTGAAAACTTTAAAAAACGGATTTTGATTGCATTGAACATAAAGAAAGAGAGGACGAAGTTCGTCCTCTCTAGGTGTTAGCTTTTAATCTACCCACTACAGTTGACAAAGAGCCTTATAAACAAACCCCACCAAGATTAAATCTTGGGGGGGTTGGTGGGGAATAATAACATTCCCCCGATTTTTTATCGCTCTAAGCAATTCTAAAACCTTGATTTAATAGGCTTCCGCAATCAAATTGCGATACTCTATTATTTAAGAGTAACAATAACACACGTTACTCTGTTGGCGGTATAATTGGCTTTTTAGCCTTTACTCAGAGTTTGGCAGGAATTTTGGCATAAAATGGAATCCAGTCCTGCACTAATTACATTTTGGGTGATTTCTTCTGATACTGTTTTATCTAATGCATTAAACCAGTGACTATATGTATTTAAGGTTGTAGACTTATCAGCATGTCCCATTCGTCTTGCCACATATAAAATATCTTTCTGCAAAACATTTATGAGATAGGAAGCATGACTGTGCCGCAATCCTTTTCCTGTTATCACTGGTACTCCAACTTCTTTAGCTTTTCTCTTAATGATTCGACAGATCGTTGATTTACAAAACGGTTCACCAAATCGTGAAATAATGAAATCTGTATCTTGATTGGCAACTTGATTTTTTCGCCAATTTTCCAATACTGATATTGTCACATCATCCAGTTCAATGAGGCGTTCTCCAGCAGGTGTTTTGGTTTGGTCTTTACGATACCAATTTCCATTTTCATCCTTCTCTAAGGTTGTATGAACTTTCAAGAATTTATGTTCAAAATCGACATCTTCCCACCATAACGATAAACCTTCACTTACACGAACACCTGTCATATAATATAACCAAATAGTTGTGAATCTTTGTAAATCTTCGTAATCTTGTAAATCAAATGATTTAATAAAGTTCTGAAACTCAATATAAGTCCAAAATGGAGTATCAGGGTGCTTGCCTCTAGGGTTATCTAACGCCTTGCATGGCATAGATGAAATATATCCTAATCTCTCAGCATATCCCATACAAGCCTTAAATCGTGACCATAAATTCTTTGCATAATTTTCAGAATAATGCTCAATGATGTGCAATCTAAAAGATTCACAATCTCTAGCTGTTATGCCTTTTAAAGGTTTAGAGCCAAAATACTGAATAAATAACTTATGATGTGGCAAAGCAGTTTTATAAGTTACAGCTTGTACCTTTTGCTTATAAGCTCTTAGATAAATGGTATTCATATAACTTTCAAATGTTATATTATAATTTTCAATACTAAGGTTATTAATAAACTCATACCTAATTCGAACCAGTTCATCATACGCTTCTTTCATTGTAGTAAATGGCTTACCATACTGATTCTTTCTAGCTTTCTTTTGAACTCGTTTACCTGTTACTGGATCAACACCAAGATCAGCCTGATAAAATATCTTGCCATTCTTATCACAATAAACACCTTTATACTTTTTTTGATTTTTTGTAGCCATCTTTAATTCTCACTTTCTAAATTGTCTTCAGAGAGTGAAATTCCGATTAACTCTTCTACTATATCTTTAGGAGCAATACCAAGTCTTCTATTGTCAAAGGGCGATTTACTTAATTGTACCGCATTATGGTCAACTTTGCGAGCTTCTTCAAACTTTTTTACTGCTATTCTTTTTGCTTCTCTAATGATGTTTCTTGCCGTATGTTCAGGAAAACCAATATTCATCAAGTTTTTATATGTTACTGTTTTCATACCTCCACTCCTGTCAAAAAAATTATTTCCTCAGTAGGTATGATTGGTTAAATCACTCATGGGCGTCTCACCCACTGTCCTTTTACGCTGGCAGCCTGAACGTTCAGAAGTATCATTGTCCTCATTTGATATGTCATGGCAGATAGAGAACCACTCTATTTTATAGCTGATTGTTATCGCTCCTATCACAGCGAATCGCACTAAATTGCTCGACAAATAAGAAAGTCCCACCTCGGTTTATTCAGTTGTCAATGAACAAATCAAGGAGAGACTATTTTATTTTATGTTTTATCCTATCTGGACAATCTGTTAACCCTAATAGGTAATCTGTACTAACGTTATAGAGTTTAGAAAGCTGCACAAGAACATCTGCCGTTAAGGCAACCTCTCCTCTCTCAATTTTTGCATAATTTGTATGAGAAAAGGAAAGTAAATTTGCAACAAACTTATGAGTGAAATCATGATCTTCCCTCAAATCTATTATCCGTTGGTACATCTAGCTTTCTCCTAAGAAAAAGTATATGTCACTTTGAGAAAAAATCTCGAAAATTGTCATAATATGACAACATCACTTTAAATTATTTATCGCGAACTAATGACTATAAAATATTGATTCATTTTAGAACATATATTCATAACATCCTATAACTACTTGATTACACTACAAAAAACTAGAGGCAATCTAAATGACAAAACAATAATATCTAGACCGCAATTGAAAAAACGTAAACCGATTTAGCAAAGTAATAGAAAATAATAAACTCACGAAGTAGAAAACGCCTTATTGTAATTGATACAGCGAGAAAACTGAAACAATTCTTATTTATACTGATAGTAAGACTGAGAATTAGTAAAGCTTATATCGGTTAAAACGTTATCGCACAAGGAATGCTCTTTCGACTAGCATTAACTATCATGCGAGCAACATGTATATTGTTAGATAACAACAATTAGATACTAAATTTTATTTATCAATTAATTGGTCTAATTTAAGGCAGTTACATAATTACATCATCCTCTTTTTTCTAGTTCATAACATGTTAATCTGTAAAAAATCACACTAAACAGAAGATTAACAAAGATAAAAATAGTAAGTTCTAATAGTGAAAAATCTTCTAAAGCTCTACTTCTCAATGCTATCATAGGTTGAGAATATGGGTAAAATTTATTTAAGTTTACATTCAAAAACAATAAGACGAACCCGCCCATAGCGCCTAAAGCTGAAATGCCAATTGATTGACCAAAACTTCTAGTTTTAGCATAGGCAAACGCTTGTATGCATAAAATTGATAAAGAGCTCAAAATAGATAAAAGTGTCCATTTTAAAGTTAATAGGACAAAAGAAGAGAGTTCAACATTAGCTACTTTTAAAGCTACAATATAAACAATTAGTACGAGGAATTGAATTGGAATGACTAATGCAGTAACGGTAAATAGCTTGCTTATCAGTAACTTTTTGATAGATACTGCATTTGAACGTAACATTTCCAAATTTTTTCTTTCAAACTCTTGAATTAAAGATATTGCTATAAAAATTGCGAGCATTGGAGGATAAAGAATTTGAGTATAATAGAAAGTTAATTGTCCCCACATCACTTTATCCTGTGTACCATCAATTAAAACTGATTGATTAGCAAAATAGGTACCTAAGCCAATAAAACTTGATAATGCTACAAAAACAACACCAATTATTAAAAGCTGAATTTTATTCAGCTTTTTCCATTCAGCTGAAATATAATGTCTCATTTTCTTTGTCTCTCTTTCTTCAAAAATATACCTCTTACAAGAAGATATAACAGTAAACAATAAATTAGATATATTAAAAGTCTAAAGTATATTGATTGGTCAAATTTATAAAGATAGCTTGAATTATTTATTAGAGTAAATTTGTAAGGAGACAAATAAGAACAGCCAACCCACGGTATAGCGAATGTCCACAATATTGTAGATTTGGATGCTAATATTAAACCTATAAAGCCACCTATAAAACCTGATGATAACAATAAGCCTTGTTTATCAGTAAACATTGCGAAAGTTAAATAAAGGCAAATGAGACTGAAACTTGACAATAGTTGTCCTAAAATTTGAAGAATAGTGATTGTTAGAGGGACACTTACTCCGTTAACCATTGCAAATACATTCGTTGCAACTGTTTCTAAAATAGCCAATATCAAAAAGAAAACAGTTGATAAAATTAATTTACTGTAAAAAATTTGAGTTAATGTAATTCCGTTTGATTCCTGTAGCTTAAATGTCTGTCCTTCAAGTTCATTAGAAACTATACGGCTAGTGAAAATACTAATAGCTATGGGAAGAAAAAAGCTATTCATTGTTTGATTATTAAATAGCACACTAACTCCGTCATAACTTACTGAATTAATTTCACTACCAGTACTAACTGTATTCCACAAGAATCCAATTAACATGAGGAATATTGTAATAATAAACGATTTTGTCCTACGACTTTTCAATAATTCTATTTGTAAAGCATTAACCATTTTATAACTCCTTAGTTAATTCTAAAAATATATCTTCGAGATTTTCTTTTCTATGTTCTACACGAAAAATTGGAAAGTCTAGTTCAACCAAGGAACGGACTATATTAGCGATTTGCTCGTTATTAGCATTCCAGATTTTAATAAGTTTTGCAGTATATTCTACTTTTCTATTACTAAAACTATCACCAAAAAGATTTTTTAATTTTTCAATGTCAAATTTTCCTTCAATCTCTACCCAATTATTAGCATTTATTTTTTCAATTTCTCCCTCGTATACTAATCTCCCATGATTTATAATTCCAACTCTATCAGCAATCAGCTCAATTTCAGATAGAATATGACTAGAAATGAAAATTGTTAGTCCTTCCTCTTTAGCCAAACGAATAATCAATTCACGTATCTCATGAATACCAGAGGGATCTAATCCATTTGTTGGTTCATCCAATAATAATATCTGAGGTTCTTTTACTAAAGCAAATGCTAGGGCTAAACGCTGTTTCATACCCAAAGAGTAGGCTTTTACTAATTTTTTTCTATTTTTTTCTTCTGATAATCCCACAAGTTCAAGTGTTTTTAAAATATTCTCTTCTTTAAAACCTAACATTTTTTGAAAAACTAATAGATTTTCATAACCTGTTAAATTTGGATAGTATGAAGGTTCTTCAATCATTGACCCTATATATTTTAGGTAATCGTTTGATTTGTTAATTGGAGCGTTCATTACTTCAATTGAACCAGAAGTAGGTTCAATTAATGATAGAATCATCTTCATTGTCGTAGTTTTTCCTGCACCATTAGGACCAAGGAAACCATAAATTTCCCCTTTTCTAACTGTAAGTCTTTCTATATCAACTGATGCTACTCCTTTAAAAATTTTCTTCAATTTTTTTAGTTTTATTACTTCTGTCATTGTATAATCCATACCTTTCGTTTTAAATTTTTGTTAATGCCAACACTAAAGTACTAGACACTTTTATTACAAATAAATTTCTTGTAGTCCAAGTTATTCTTTTTTAAATCCTCGTGAGTTGATTTAATGACCTCACCTGTTTCATCATTTATAAAGATAACACTACCAACATAGTTCACAATATCCAAGTGGTGACTTACAATTAACATTGTTTGCTCCTTATAGAAATCTCCCAATAATACATTTTCATAAATCTTATCTTTACTCACTTCGTCCAAATTACTAAAAGCTTCATCCCAAAAAATAATTTTTTCACCTTTCAATAGTGATTTGGCAATTAGTAATTTCTGGATTTGTCCTCCTGAAAGATTCTTTCCCTGTTTTAACAATTTCGATTGTAATTTATTTGGAAGTTTAGCAATGACCTCATCTGCTGTGGTATCAACAAGTATTCTGGATAGCTTAGTTAAATCAGAAGAGTCATATTCAAAGTTTTCTAATACACTTCCCTTTTTCAATGTCATATTTTGCAAGACAACTCCCATATAGTTTTCTAGATATTCACTATTATATGTAATCTTGCCAGAATATCTTAACATGCCAGTTAATAATAATAGCAATGTAGATTTACCGCTACCTGATTTACCTATAATTGCTATCTTTTCACCTTGACTAATTTTTAAATTAACTGGTTTATATAGCGATTCATTTCCATAACCGAAGTTTAAATTTTCAGTCTGAATTATATAGTTTGAATCTAAATCAAAATTAACATTTATTGGTAAATTTTCTTTTAGTATATCCCCCTGCTTTTCGGCATATATAGCTAATCGTGCTATTTCAAAAATTGAGGTTTTCACCTGTTCAATAGATGAAATCAATAATGATATACTTGTTTGATATAATACTAAATCTGCTATTGAAACATTAAAAAATTTATTATTATAAATTACTGCTAAAATAATAACTGATAAACTAAAATAGCTAAATATACTTCCAAAAAGTTGAACAAAATTTTCAACTTTTAAAATTTGGAAATATTTGCTTGTCAAACGATCATTATTTTTTATCCATCTATCTTCCGTTCCCCTCTCATTTCTCATTACTTTAATGTAATCTATATCTTCTAGATCAGATTGAAAATCTGAGTTAAAATCAATTAGGTATTGTAGATAGGATTGATTATATTCGTTCTGCTTATGATATAAAACAGATGATATTAAAGAATATAATACAATCATAGAAACCAAAATAATAGTTAGTCTAAAAGATATTATGGCCAAATATATAAAAATTACAAATGATGAAACTAGACTTATTATTGAAGGGATTAATTTTGATGCTACACTATCTCTCAATGTCGTTCTGAAACTGATTTTTTCAGAAACACTTCCATTGGTATGATTTCTAAAATATAATAATGGTTTATTTAGTAATCTCTTAAATAAGATAGTTGTATAAGATTTATCAAAATTACTATTATATTTTTCTAGCGCAAAATTCTTAATATAATATCCAACAACTTGTAGTAACATAATAGTAAACAATAAGAGAAGGCTTGATATAAATTTTAAATCTCCAGCCATCATATTTCTTATCACAATCGAAAATAGTAAAATGCTAATTTCAATCAAAAGTAGCGAAATCAAAAAAGAGAAAATTACTCTTACATCAAGTGTGTTTTTAAAATATTTAAAAAATAGCGTCTTCACTTTTTGACGATGAAAATCAACAGTCGGGAAGACGGTAATAACCGTTCCAGAATAGTGCTCTAAAAATTCCTCCTTACTAAATTTAATTCTTCCTATTGCAGGATCCACAATTTTTATATAATTTTTGGTTATTTTTTCTAGGACGACAAAATGATCATTATTCCAATGAACAATCATCCTGTTATTGCCTCTAGCACGTATTAGACTTACAACTTCGTCAAAATTAGCTTTATACGCCTTCATATCTACATTAAATTTTTTATTTAGAGTCAGTAAATAGGAAACACTCAAGCCATCAGCTGGAAGTGAATCTCTTTCATAAACCTCGTACAAAGGTACTTTGTATCCTAAATCATTCAATAGCATTGTGTAACAGATAGAAATACTTGAGTGCTTAAGTAAAATTTTTCTATTTAAATGTTTAACAACATTTTAGTTTTTTAGTCCAAGTTGCTAGGTTACATTCGTGAGTAAGAGTAAGTACTACTCCGTTTCCAGCACCAATAATTTGGTCGAGTTCCTCCATACTTACTTCTTGTAGTGCATTTACTGCTGCGATTTCTGCGATACTTTGATTATTTGTTGATTTCATAGCTATTCTCCTCGTTTAAAGTAAATCAATATCAAGCATCTTTATCTTGTTACAGTTACATTTTATAAGTACAAGATAAAGAAATATTAAAATTCACTTTAAGAAATCCTAAAGATTTTAGTGGACTTACTTTTTACTTGAAATTTTTGATATACTATAAATATAGATATGGAAAATTCAAATTATTTTACTAGGAGAGCTTATGGATATAGAAACGCCTTTTTTAACTAGAAAAATATTGGTTGTTGATGATGATATTGCGTTAAACAATTCAATAAGGGAGATACTATCAGTTTCTGGTTTCAAAAAAATATATAGTGCATACAGCATCAGTGAAGGAATAGAGTCTTTTATTAATAATTCTATTGATTTGATTATATTAGATGTCATGCTTCCAGATGGGAAAGGATATTTACTATCAAAATACGTAAGAAAAAATTCTGATATTCCAATTCTTTTTCTAACAGCAAAAAATGAACCTGAAGATGAAATTCAAGGGTTACAATCTGGAGGAGATGATTTCGTGACTAAGCCTTTCCTTCCTAAAATTCTCATTTATCGCATAATTTCGCTTCTCCGTCGGTCGTACAAAGAAGACAGTAACATTATTAAATTAGATAATTGCATTATTAATTTAGGAAATGCTATTGTTGAAAAAAATAATGAAAAACTTTCTTTAACCCCAATAGAAATTCAAATCGTTCGGAAATTATATGATAATAAAAACTATATTGTATCTACAGAGGCGATTTGTGATACCGTATGGGGCATTGATAGTTTTGGATATGAAAAGTCTTTAATGGTCCATATCAGAAATATCAGAGAAAAAATCGAACTTAACCCTTCAAAGCCACAATACTTAATTACTGTTAAAGGACTCGGCTATAAACTAATGGTACAGGAGCTTGTACATGTTTAAACTACGTGTATTAACACAATTTATTAGACGTTTTATTGTTTCAATCATAGTCATGTCCATAATAAACGTTTTTATTCTAGGATTTTTTGTTTTTAGTCAAGCAAATCAAACTAATGTGATGGACACAGTGAATAATCTAGTCAAACAACTTGATATCAGTTCTAATTCTGCCAAATTATCTAACTTTGGGAAAAAATTAGCTAATTCTAAAGAGGTATGGATTATGATTTTAGACTCTGATAGTGGCGAGGAAATCTATGAATATAAAAAGCCAAGTGAAATCCCGACACAATATAACCTAGCTGACGTCGCTAAGTTTACACGTTATTATTTAAATGATTACCCCGTATTCGTACAAATTGTTAATAATAAGATCCTTGTTTTTGGATTTTCAAAAGATAGAGTTTTTAGATTTCCTTTCGATTATTATGAAAAATCCGACCTTCATAGCTTATTTATTTTAGCTTTTTTTCTACTTGGAATAAATTGTCTGTATCTATTAATTATTTATACCTACAGTACTAGATTAGTCCAACGTAAGATTACTCCTTTAGTTTTAGCGATTAAAAAATTACCAGAAGGGCTTAGTGGTTCTGTTTCAACTCAAGATGAGCTAAAACAATTAACGGAAGCTATAAATATTGCTGACAAAAAACTAAAAGAAGGTGAACTTTTTAAAGAAAATTGGATTTCTGGTATCGCACATGATATAAAAACCCCTCTTTCCGTCATTACTTCAAATGCTTCTCTTATTAGATCTGATACAGTGGATAAAAATCAATTAAGACGTTTACGTTCCATACTTAATGAGAGTTATTATATTCAAAATACTGTAAATGACTTAAATATTTTTGCCAGATTAACTAATAGCCAGTTCACTCTGAAATTAGAATCAGTCAAAATAATTCCATTCTTCAAGGAGATCATTATACAAATAATAAATCAAGAAGTTTGGGAAAATATAAATTTTTCATTTGAATTTGATGATGAACTTCAAAATAGTAAAATCTCAATTGAAAAAAACTTAATTTCACGTGTAGTTCATAATATTATCTATAACTCTATTCTCCATAATCCTGAGGATCCTGAGGGCTGTAATGTGAATATTAGTCTACACAGAGATAAAGAATTTTTAATAATTACAATTGAGGATGATGGCATCGGCATAGCAAATGATAAACTATTATCAATTTATGATAGTAATAAAATCATTGAAGAATTTGACATTTCAGGAATTAGACGACACGGTATGGGATTAAAAATCTCAAAACAAATTATTGAAGTTCATGAGGGAACTTTTAAAGTGGAAAGTAAAGAGAATCAATTCTTTAAAGTTATTATTAATTTACCTCTAGAACATGATAATTATTAGTAGCCATGGCAGATAAAGTACCATTCTATTTTAGAATCGACAATAATTGCAAACGTCACAGAATATCTCACTGATTGATTAACAAAATTGTTTATTCAACAGAGACATTTTCTTGAAATTTTTGGTACATATTCTTGTTGTTATTAAAAATTTTCGCAAATGTTTCCAATCTTCTAACTAATGATTCATACTCATCAAGATAACGATCTAATTTCTCTTGTAATACTCCTATTTTCTCATTTACCTGTTCTAATGAAATTGATTCGGTTAAATTTAGTTTTGAAAAATCATACCTTGCTAGTTTTTGACTGCTCAGTTCGGCACCCTTCAGATTGATAAATACTTCCGCCATCTTGTTTAAGGTGGTGATTTTTTCGTTTGTTTGAGTCAGTTTTATATCTAGCTCTGCTATTTCTGCAACCAGTTCGTCTTTAATGTCTTGGTATTTCTTATCAGTTTCAGTTAATTCAACCAAGAGGTTAATCTCAGAAATCTTTTCTTGTAGACTCTCAACTGTTGGTCGTCTATATGGTATCATCCGACTATCATTAGTTAGCTGTCTAATTAAGGTCCGTCCTTTTATGTAACGGTTCATCTCAGAATTTTCTTTGTTATAGATAAAGTATGAGGTTGTCTCACGGATATAGACTTTATATTTTTTATGATTTTCTTCTTCCATAATATCCAATTGATAGTTGGGAATGAAAATAAGACCACTCTGCTTAATACCAAAAGACACCTTGATATAAATGCCCTCATCAACTAACCTCTCAATTTGATGTTCCACAAGTTCAACTTCAAACTCATGGATGGCATCTCGTTGCCCCTTGTATTTCTTGAAGGCTTCCTCACTCTCTTCAGTGGATACCTTCTCCTTATCTCGTTCTTCTTGAAAAGCATGGTACTGTTTCTGTAGATTTTCTAATCCATATGAAACACCAACTTCCTTATTTTTAAAATAATCTTGAAAAAAATTGACATCATATAATTTCTTGTCACTTATTTTTTTATGACTCAGACTTATCGGTTTCCCATTTTCTTCAAGAGTAAAGGTCACATTTTTTTGTTTTAAGTCAATGGTTAGATTCAATTCTTTTGCTTTTAATAGTAGCTCCTCTAATGAATTAACACGATTCAACAGAAATTCTAATCGGCTTTCAATCTCTTGCTTGACAAAATGCGTTCTAAAAAAATCTTTATCATATAGATTTCGTTTGCTGAGTTGACGTCCTCGAATTGGTTTTGTCATTGCTCTATCCGTCATCATAAAGCGGCTATGCTTCTGACTAAAATCAATATGAACATGTAATTGCTCTGCTTTTTCCAAAAAATCATCAAAGGACTTTGACTGTTGTATCAAAAAATAAAGACGTTGCTTCAATTCAAATTTATGACTAGACTGCCTATATTTTTGATAGTCACGGTAGGAGTAACGCTTTTCAATAATTTTTGCCCCAGCCATTTTAGAAATGCGGTCTGAAATCATACGAAGGTTTCGTTCCAAGGCATAATTCCATATCAACTTTTTATCTTAATTACGATCTATAGCATTGATTAGGATGTGATTATGGGTATGATTTTTGTCTGTATGAGTTGCTACGATGAAACGAAAACGTCCGCCTGTTAATTCCATTATGGTCTCATAACCGATATGGTTGATTTCCTCAGGTGTCAGATTATCTTCAGGAGAAAATGATTGAATGAGGTGATGAGCATGAATAGTTTGCTGGTGTTTTTCTTGTCGGTCATTTCTTGATTCGTACAGCTTATCATTATTGGTAAAGTTGATATTGTACATTTCTACCATTTCTTCATAGCTAGGAAAGTCTAAGTAATTGCTCATGCCAAAATCAGATACCAATTTCAAATTGTCCGTTTTATCAGGATTGAGGATATACTTGATCAGACTCCTACGATATTTTTTACCATGTGTCGCAAAATGCTTAGTGACTACCATGAAACTCCTTCAGTCTTTTCACTTCCACTTGAAATTCTCTATCCACTTCCTTAATTAACTCTCCGACTCCTTTACTCAATTCTTGTAACTGGTTCTGAGAAATCAGATGGCTTTGGTTAATAGCACGCGCAATTTGATTGATGTTATTTCCAATCCGCCTCAATTCAAAAACCAACTGGTCATAGATATCCGTGTTAATTGTTATAAATGACATGTTTGGATTAAGCAAAACTTTTCTGGCATAGACTGAGAAATTTTGACAATCGCTCCTAGCAATTCGTTCATTCAATTTATGTAACTCTGAATCTGTTAGAAATACTTTTTTGAGATTGGTACGATAACGATAAACCATAGCGACCTCCTATCTCATGTATTTTTCACGAAACTCACGACTGAGTAGCTGGGCTTGATTGACTTCCGCAATCAATTCTTGAACACAGGTCAATAAGATTGACACGTGTTCTTGAGTCACTTGGTGATTCTCTCTTGCGATAATCAAAACCTCATGCACATCTCGACTAATCTGCTCAAACTTTTGAGATTGCCAAAGAGAGAACCATTCTTTGGCAGCTAACTGTTTATCATCAGTCATCAAAATTTTGTCTCTCACAAATGGTGAAAAGTGACGATAACTATCAACCTCCATCATTTTTTCAATCTGTTTTAGCTCATCAGCGTTTAGATTTACTTCTTTTCGAATGTCACGGTACTGTTCAGACATCTCTTTCCCTCTCTTTCATCCTTTCTCGGGTAAGACCCGACCCCGTGTGTCATACGGGAAATTTCCTAATTTGTTTCATTTGTACGTCCATAAAGAAAGTCTTCTTCTACAAATTTAGGATCTCCAGGCCAAGCATATCCCCCAGTTTCCAATTTTTTATAAAACCAAGAATACTTAATCGAATCTTTCTCTTCTTTAGGAATCAAGGATAACTTTTCTTTATCAAATGTAAAGAAAAATTCATAACCCATCATCTTCAAAGTTCCTGTCAGCATACACTACTAACTCCTAATTGATTTAAAATAATTGCCACCACTTCTATCGACTCCTCAAAACTAATTTCACTGGCATACCTAAATGATTTTTGATAGCGAGACCAAAGCTGTTTCTGGTAATCAGAGCTGCGGATTTCCTCTAGTTGACTTTCCCAATTTGTCAAAACATCTAAGCTTTCTCTTTTCTTAGCAGTATTGTTTAGAGCAGTTTTCAATATTGGGATATCAATCTCATCTTTTCGAAGGTGATATAATGTGAAGAGGTCATAGCGATCACGTGGTCTAGTTGAAGCAGCTCCTCGACGAATAATCGTTTCTATTTTTTAAGCAAGAACAGTTTCTAAATTATAAGTCCAAACTTCTAGTTTATTCTCTGAAAAAACAGACTGCAATTGATAAGTAATTTCTCGTGGCGTTATCCGATCACCTGTTGTTATATCAATAAAGACAACTTCACGTAGGGTATCGAATGTCGCCTTGAGTTTGAGGGTAAAGCCCCCATATTCATCATCTTGTCGAATTGGCTCTAACATATCAACTTCAAATTGAAAACCTTCGGAAGGTTGACTTACAATTTCTTTGAAGATTGTTTGAATATTTTCCTCGCTAAGAGGTTGACCTTTCAAAGTAACATCTAAATCCATTGTTGTTCGTTTATCTAAGCCAATCATCTGTCCGATAAGGAATCCACCTTTCACAATGAAAGAATCTTTATACCGACTCTCAGAGATGAGTCTTAAGATTTTTTCAATCAAATAGTTCTGCTGAACTTGTTGAGCAGGTATCCCTTTTTCTCTTGCGATATTCTTAATCTTCGCTTTGAAGCTATTGGTATTTGAAAATTTCACGACAAGACCTCCACATAAGATTGTAGCTTTTCAGTGACTTTAAATAGTTGTGCATAGTGGTACAACTTGGCATAATTCACAGCTCCTTTTTTAAAGTAAGTTTGAAACGCTGGAGCAATGACTTGAACATCAACATGATAGGCTGTTCTCAAACACTCTACCAAAGTTCGTTCCATATCATATACTGAGATAAACTGTCCAGCCTGTCGCTCTAGTTTTATAATACCGATTTCATGATGATTTCTAGCAACAATCGGCTTAACACCAGCTTCTTTCATTAGCCTCGTGTTCGTCCCAAAAGGAAAAGTCATCACAGGTTCAAATGGAACAGTGAGGGAAAGGCCATGTAACCATAGTGCTGTTTCTAAGGAATAAATTCCTTTTGGAAAACGATACTGTAAACTAAAGAAATCATCAATATAGGTATCAGGTAGATGATAAATCCCTCTTTCAATTGATTCCACTTTACCTTTTGAGACCAATTGATTCAGTTGTTGGTAAGAAAAGTTAAGCTCTTCTATATCACGAAAAGTTATAACTCCATGATTTTTTTTTATGTAATTATAGACAGGTTTCTCTAACAAATCCACATTACCACCTCCTAAATAATATGCTAACATTTCACTACAATGTTAGCATATTATTTAGAAAAAATCAACCACAAATAAAACAATATGCTAACAACCTGATGATTTGTTAGCATATTATTTTCTATTTCGTCGTATAGGCAAAACTAATCGTACCATCGACTCCTGATAACTTACGGAAGGTATAGTTAGGATTGCCATTATAGTTGGTTTCTGAGATAAGGAAAAATCCATCTGGGTAAACTTTCTCGACAAAGGCGACATGACCGTATTCTGTTGGCGATCCATGACCTCCTCCCGCAAAGGAAATAATCGCTCCTGCTT
Source organism: Streptococcus thermophilus (assembly GCF_010120595.1). Taxonomy (NCBI): domain Bacteria; kingdom Bacillati; phylum Bacillota; class Bacilli; order Lactobacillales; family Streptococcaceae; genus Streptococcus; species Streptococcus thermophilus. Next base: position 971,426 of record NZ_CP038020.1, on the reverse strand, counting down.
TTGGTAGCTTACCTGTTTCACCACCAAGACGTGCTGCTGTTGCCACCCAATCTTGACCATTCCCCATGGTACTGATGATTGGGATTTTTTCACCGCTTCGGCCTTTGAGTTTCAAGCCCAATTGGTTGATACGGGCGGCCACTCCCCACGTGCATTGCCCATAGGCATAGCCCATACCATCACCACCACCTGGAACGGAATTGTCATAAAGGTCTCCTCGAACAGCCTCAAGTGCTTTTGGATCACTTTGGGCGGTTCCACCATTGGGTTGGCTAAAGCCTTTCTCAATTTGGTAATACCACTCGGTGGCTCTGGTTTGACGTTCTAAGAGCTTATCACCACTATTTCCTTCCCAATAAATGAGAAAGACTTGGGCAAGACTAGCTGGGCTTCCTGAGTTTTTGAAGAAATCTTTTAACCAGTTGGTATAGTAAGGATTGTCCCCATTGAGCATAAAATCCAGTTGTAAGCCTAAATCATACCACTTCTGCTTTTTTCGGTTGGCATACTCTAATAATAAGGTATGTCTGCGTGACCCATCTGCTGTATCTGTCCATTGCCCTAAGCCTAAGCCACGTCTTAGAATATTCGGGTACCTGCCATTATAGATAGCTGGACCATTTAGAGACAACCAGCCCTCATCGTCCCAAGAACCATCCGTTGCCCCAACAGGAGGTGATAAGTAATCACCTTCTGCCCGTTTAGGATTAATTGATGATTCTACTGACCAGTTTCCTAAAATAGCCGCAATGGCTTGATTGGTTGCTCCCTGGCTTTTCAAATACTCATAGATAGCTTTGGCTCTCGCAAACTCATCGCCTCCAAATTGACCAATGGTAGGTAGAATGGTCGTTTGGAGTTGAATGACTTTAGGAAAGTAAAAGGCTGGATTGACGTAAACCAGTTTCTCTGAATTATCGTCAACCTTTTGATAGGTCACTTTAAGACCAGATCCATCCTTGGTTTGACCAATCACTTCCCCTGCTTGGACTTTCTGACCGTCTATCACTCGACCACTGTGACTATTAAATAGGGTCAGCTGAGCTTTATTCAGTCCCCTACCTGACGTGATGATAATGTTATCGCCATCTAGGGAAACCTTACCATCCATGGGAGCCACAATCACTTGATTTTCTTTAGCTTCTAGAATGATATGATGATGAAGCGTTGGCTTGTCATCAATCACCTCATAACCATAACGAACTGTCATGGTAAGCGCGTCATCTTCAGTCTGATTTTGGAAAGGATTATCCAATTCTTGGAGGGCAAGGTAGGCGCCTTCCTCACTTAATTCCTTTAAGTCTTCTCTATCCTCATCAGAAAGCTTATAGGCAGGCTCCTTGGTCAACTCAAGCATGGATTTTAAAGAATCCCCACCGTTTAAGTCCTGCCAAAGCTGACTGAGATAGGCTTGATAAGTTTTATCCCCTTCTTCCATGACCTCATCTAAATCATAATCTTGATACTTGAGATTCATAAAACCCATGACGTCATCAATCTTGGTGTAGTAGGTAATGCCAAGGGGATTGGTTCGGGTGTTTTCCGCATCTTCCCACGTCATGTGCGTATAGGCTTTTGTCAGTTCACTCTCATCCTGTTGAATGAGTGTCGTTCCTGAAATTCCTATAACAAAACTCATCATCAAAAGCAAGAAAAACAAGAGGCCTGACACGACCCAAGTCATAGGATTAAGGGCAATCGATGAAAAGAAGGTCAGGCTATTCTTAATCGCTTGAATAACCCCTCTGATTCCTGACACACTGTGCCTTCTGGCTTGTTTGAGAAAGGTGTGGTATCTCCTTTTGGGCTTTAAGGGCTTCTGACGGGTGAACCCTTTCCCCTTTTTAAAGTTCTGATACCGCTCCCTACTGTGAGCGGCTTTCGTCTTAGTAAACCGAAGACCAGTCTGCCCACTTTTGACAAGGAGTTTCCCTGACTGATAAGTAAATCTCCCATAGCGACTTCCTTTAATCACAGACTCTTTTAGGGTTCTGATTCCCTCTAAGTCATCATCTTGAGCGACTACATCAAGTGATTCTGAAGCGACATAGCGTAACCCTCGTTTGACCTTGGTCGAGGGGTCTTAAACTGATGTGCTTTTTTCAGTTGTTTCACGTCACGTTTCGCTGATTTCGCCTCTTTTTCGGCCATCTTGACCTCTGCCAAGTGTTTTCTTGCAACTGCTAGGCGCTGTCTGGCTTGAGGAAGCCGATACTTCTTAATTTCCTTACTTTTTAGCCATCTGGGAGACACATAGGCAATCGCTTCCTTAAAGGTATCTGTTGCTAGGTCCTTCTCCTCCTGATAGGTTTGCTTCAGAGCCTGACGTTGTTCCCTTGTTTCAGCTTTCTCAGCTCGGCGCATGATAAAGCGTCGCTTAGGAAGTGAGCGTTTTAACCCCTTCTTCTCCCTGCGATAATGGATACGGCTGGCCTTTAAACTACTCTGAAAGGTTTTACGGGCAACCTTGACCTTCTGTTGCTCTCTTGTCATGATTCACCCCTCATCTTTTCTGGATCGGTACTCATGATGTCAAAGAGTTGGGTTTGAAGTGGGATTATATTTCTAAAGGGAACAACCGTTGAGCCTGCCTTAATCAATCCAGCTCCCTTTTCTGGGTTAACCAAATATTTCTCAAGCTCCTTAGATAGGCCCAAAAGATGAACCAACTCTTCTCTGTCACTTTTAGCTTGTTTTAGAAGTATCATGAACTCGCTATTAGCGATAATACGTCTGCCGTTGGCATCAAGAAGTAAGGTTTCTACGTTTTGAGTAATGCCTGTTGGAATGGCGCCATACTTACGGACACGGCTCCATAATTTGAAGAAGAAATCAGAAGCGTACTTATCCAACAACAGAAGCTGCATTTCATCAAAGTAAATCCAGGTCTTCTTGCCAAGTTTTTGGTTTTTAACCACACGATTCCAAATCTGGTCAAAGATGACCATGAGGGCAATCTGCTTCAACTCATCCCCTAACTTTTTGACATTGTAAATGAGGAAATGGCTATCCGTTTTAATATTAGTTCGTTGTGAGAAAATATTGAGTGACCCTTCCACATAAAGCTCCATATCAAGGGCTAAGTCCTTGGCTTCTTGTTCAGGCTGTTTAGAGAGAACAAAGACCCATTCCACGAGAGATGGTGTGGCAAAATGCTTATAAGTTAGTCGTGTTACACGGTCAATTAGGGACTTTTCTCGACCGTCTATTTTCCGGTCTAAGAGTTTCCCAATCCAAGACAGTAGAAATTCAGATTTGACCTTAATAGGGTCTTCATCCATATTGTCATTGGATAAGTCTAAAACGTTTAAGAAAGTGGTAGAGTCAGGCGCAATGTCAATACTTTCCCCACCAAAGGCTTGACCAATGATACTGTACTCATTTTCAGGGTCTACAATGATGATTTCGGTATCACTCTCTTCTTCTTTTAACTTGGTTGAGATGATTTCATGCTTAGTTGCCATCCCCTTACCTGCACCTGAAGTTCCTAGAATCAATCCTGATGGGGTATTGAGTTTCCCACGGTCAATGGTGATGAGATTACTTGAAATCTGGTTTATCCCATAAAATTTCCCTCCCTTATCTTGTAGGTCAACAGAGGTCCAAGGGGAGTTCACGGCAATGTTTGAGGTCAAAAGAGACCGAGACACACCCTTAAGGTAGTTCTTGCCAAATGGCAATAAGCTATTAAAGGCAGCTTCTTGCATATAGGTCAGATTATCAATCACAAGGTCATTAGAACCTGCCACTTGTTTGATAATATCAAGGGAGTGTTTCAACTGGTCTTCGTTATCCGCAAAGACTCCAATCAGAAAAAGGGTGTCAAAGAGCTTGTCACCTGTTTGTGTCATGGTTTTAATCAACTCATCGGCTTCATCAATGTTACTTTCTAAGACCTGACTAACCTTTTCAAGATACACTCCAGAACGTGCCATCTTTTGTTGTTCCCCAATTTTTTGAGATTCCATCAATGTCTTCTTAGTGCGGAGTTTGGTCATTGCTTCTGACTTGGCTGATCCTTTGGCATGAAGACTAATCATCACTTCCAAGTCCGACTGCATGAGTTCTCGTAAGAACTTATCTCCCAACTCCATCCCATAGTCACGAACATAGACAATCTGAAGCAGTTTATCGTCAATCTCTACATAATTCTTATGTTTGAAAGATAAACTGGTTGGGGCAATAAAGTGCTTGGTTGTTTGTCCTGAACGCACCAGGTCTTGATAAGTAAAGGGCAAATGATTTTCCCCTCGCAACATATCAGCTAAGTGATTCACACGGCTTTCTCCACTGAGGAGGGTAAAGTTCGCATCTATTTCAGAAAAACCACTCTTGAAGTATTCTCCAATCTGAGACAGTGAACGATAAGCGAGTTTCGGATTTTGGTCTGACTTCCCAAAAGAAATGAGCTTAACCGCTGAAAAGTTATTTTCACCAGCTTCTAAGTTATTCTCCATGATACGATTGAGTTCTTCACGATAGGTATCATACCCATCCTCATGAAAAGGATACAAGACACCCTTTCTAAATTTATCCAAGTTGACCCTTTGGTTAAAAATAGTGAGTTGGAAATTGGTCTTGTCATCCAAACTGTTAATCAAGTCTGAATAGGTTTCCATAATCGCTCCCTTATCTTCAAGTCCCACCGTTTGGTAATTGACATCCCCTAAAAGATAGGACTGGGAAAAATAATCTGGGGTGACTTGCATGAGACCATTAGGAAAAAGGCCTTGGTAAAGAAGCGTATTAACAGTTGTTGGCAGCACTTCTTCTTTTGGTTTACGTGTCTTCTTGTGTTTAGAAGAGGTCTTTGGTTTCATTGAGCGATTTGTTTTTTTCACAGCGTATTCCTTTCTGTCCTGTTAGTGTACGGTCTGGTATGGTCATTTCATAATGCCATCTATAATTAAGATACGTTTCAAAAGGTAAGTCATTAGGTCGATAGACCCCAAATAACATGAGGGGAATGGTAAAGGTAAAGATTAGTCCGTAGACAAACCAATCCCCAAATTGCCAATAAAAGAGGTTTAACCCTAAAATCAGGATGGTAATAGCAACGGCTGGTAAGACAAAAATAACTTGTCGTGTGGTAAAACCCAGCCAAGCCCTGTGTTGAACTTTTGTGATGTCCTTAAAAACACGTGTATTCATAAGACTCCAATCTAAGATAAATATGAAAAAAGATTGGGAGGAACGTCCTTCCCAATCCTCCTTACATGCCTAGGATACTTCTGGCCGTACGTTGACTACCCACCAAGGCAATGATTAACAAAATAGCCTGAACTAAGCCACCAAAGGCAGTCGCTAGCGTCTCCATCACTCCCGCCCCATTTGAGAGGGCCAATTTCCCAGCTGATTCAAAGAGGGGAACAAGGGAAATAATTAAGAAAATCAAGACCCCTTGGAGGGCATAGACCATGATATTTTTCAGGTAACCAATCCCAACGCTTCGCCAGTCATCACTGAGGAAAGTCGGAATCGTTAAAGGTGCAAAAGGAATCATGAGATAAAGTTGGATAAAGCGAATGGTTATGAGGAGATTCACCACCAACACACTAACCAATCGCACTAACCATATCAGAATGGCAAAAAAGCCAACAATGAGTTTTCCAATAATTCCTGAACCTTTAAGTCCTGAAATGGTCTCATAAGTCGTTCCCCCATGAGAAACGACACCAGCTACGCCTTCAATAATGTGAGAAGCAACAGCTAAAATAGCTTCTACAATAACAGTAGTGTTTGTAATCACTACTGCCACCATGATATAAGAGACAATCATAGGGGCAATAGCTTCAAAGGTCATGGCACCACCTGAGTTGGCGATTTTCTTAGCCATCTTAGAAAACTCAAGGACTAACACAACGGCTAAAATAGCCACTCCCAAGGGCTGCATCACTCCTTTTGTGATCGCTGACATATAAGACCACACGGTTGGGTTATAATCCGCAAGGGATTTGACCAAGTTAGCCGTCGATTCCAAGTCCACGTTAAAGCCTTCAAATAGGCTATCGCTTGAAATTTTCTTTGACGCTAGAAAGACAAAAGCTGAAGGTAATGTGTTGTTCATGTCATACTTAGCCCTCCTAAATAGTAATTTGAGTGATGAAGGCACCAGCGGCACCTACCATAACACCACCCACAATTTCTAAGATGGCATTGCGGACACCAGGTCCACCATCTTTGATATTGGTTGACAGGTTAATAATGCCCATAACGACAAGAAAGGCGCCTGTCGCAACCATTCCTTTTTGTAAGAGCGCCATGGCTTGGGAAAACATGGAACTAGCGTCCACGCCATAAACAAATCCTGTAAATTTTTGGTTCATACGATTCCTCTTTTCTATTAGTGTAGTGTGGTTTCTTTGCTTAAATCCCTAACCTTGTGGTCTGATGGTTCAAACGGAACGTCCTCTGTTTTGAGGGTGTCAATGTGGTAATGCCACCAACGTTCATCTGACTCCTTATCCGCTAAGTATTGCCAGTTCTTATGTTTCAAAGGAAAATACTTCTTTTCCTTAAAGACTGGAACCCCTGCAATTCTCACCAAGCACTCATCACGTTTCATGTTTCCGACTTCATCAGGGGTCATGAGATCCCTTGCGATTTTCTGATGAGACGTTGACCCAGACCCTGTTTGGCCATACGACCGACTGGTACTTCTCACATCAATGGTTTGTTTGCCTAAGAGACCACTCATGAACTTGAAGGTCTCTTCATCATTGCCTCCAAGATAAAGCAAACTGTCACAGTTTCCTAGAATGGTTTTCCAAGCCTCCTTCTCCTTATAGAGCCCTTGTAGTTGAGCGATATTTTGAAGAATGGGAACGAGACTCATGTTTCGTGAACGGACTGTTGAAGTTTGTTCCGCAAAGTCTGGAATTTCACCGACATTCGCAAATTCATCTAAATAACTTCTCACGTGGATAGGTAGTTGTCCCTTAAAGTCCACATCAGCTTGTCTCGTTAAGGTTGAAAAGACGGTGGAGAAAAAAAGGGCTGAGAGAAAGCGAAAGGTGGTGTCATTATCTGGAATAACGAGATAGACCATAGTTTTCTGCGTTCCCCATGTTTTTAAGTCCAAGGTGTCACGTTTGGTTAAATCAATGACAGATTGGATATTAAAGAGGGCAAACTTAGCCGTTGTGACGGCAATTACTGAATCCAGGGTCTTATCCTTGTAGTTTTGGAAGTCTGCCCAGTTACGCATGGTGAAGTTTTCTGTCCCATATGTCTTGGCATAGGTCTCAAACATCACTTCTAAGACACTCTTATCTTGATTTTCTCCTTTGGATAAGAGCTTGATGAGTTTTCCAATTTCAGAAAAAGAGGGGTAACGCCCTCGCTTACGTCGACTGTCTGCTTCTTCCTTGGTGCTACCTGGAGGATTGTAAAAATCCACCAAGTAAGAGGAAATGGCTCTGACTAAGGTCATGGACGCTTCATCCCAAAAGGGATCACTGCGACTGCCATTGCCCTTGGTATTATTGAAATAGACCGTAAGCATACGGTTCAAATCATTCTCCGTTTCCACATAGCGATAAGGATTAAAACCATCTGAGTTGGTCATGTTTACAAGGTCTAAGATTTTGACCTGATAGCCATGCTCTAAAAAGAGCTTCCCTGTCTTTTCAGCCAAATGGTCTTTAGGGTCAACGACAATATTGGAACAGTTGAGCTGAATCAGATTGGGTTTGACAAACCGAAAGGTCTTCCCGCTACCAGACCCACCAATGACCACAAGGTTCTTGTTTCTATCAAATTGAGGAGCTTTCTTTTCTAACAGGGTTAGCCTAACGTTTCGTGACAAAATGGTGTCATTAAAAGGATTCTTACTGAGAAAGGCTTTGCGTTCGTGACTGTTTCCAAAACGGGCAGAGCCATACTCAGCCCCTTCTCGGTAAACTTTTTGACCTGTAGAAACGTAAAGATAGGCTAGGCCCATCGTCACAATCCCAAAGCAGAAGCCTAAAACCGATCTACCTGTAAAGTTGCCATTCCACAAGGGATTTAAGACTTGATTCTGTCCTTCGCCTAAGAGATAGGCAAGGCGTTCCAAGGGTGGTTGATTAGGTAGACTATCGTAAAGCAAGACTAGCCGATGGCAGAAATAGCCAAAGGCAAGCCCTAAAATACCAAAGATAAAAACTTTTTTCCCTGAGACCATTAGAGAATGACCTCCTTTGTTTTCACAGCAGAGGGTTCTGACATCGCAATCTGTTCCTTGGCTTGTGCGATTTCCTCATCAAGGGTTTTATCCATAGTTAGCCCTTTCAGTTTTTCTGGATTGGAAACCAACTTCTGAAGCAACTCATCTAAGTGCTTGTCTAAGAGCGACTTATCCTTAGCATAGAAATGCAGGTAGTCAACTTGCCAACTAATGGCAATAGGAAGGTTCTCTGATTCCACCAATTCCTTAAATTTTTCGACATCAACGGGTTTATCCAAGATGTCTTTTGAGATATTCAGCGACTCAATGGCATAAGGACTTTGAAGGAGTTCTTCTAACTTTTGAACCCCAATTTTATAAGCCGAGTCTTGTGCTAGGGCGTGTCTGGCTGATCACTCTAAGAGTTTGAGAAGGACCTTTACCGTAAACATAGCACTACGTTCCGCATATTGAATCGCTTGGCGTTCCTGTTGTTCGGATGACATCATTTCCTCCTTTATGTGATTCCCCATCAAAACAATAGGGTGCTTTCATGATACGAAAGCACCCTTGATTTTGGTATCACAATAAAGATAGGAAAAAGACGATTCCATTCCAAGACAGGTGAACGAGAGTTGAGCTCAAGCAGTCTGTTTGCCCTCTAACCACACCAAGTATGAGACCTAAACTCCCATAAAGCACCCAAGTGAATAGACTGGATGGGTGATGAGCTAAGGCAAAGAGGAAACTCGTTAACACAACTTGACTCATTCGTTGAGACAAGACTCCCCACAACACTTCTCGGTAAAAGACTTCTTCCACGACACTGGCATTAAGGAGAAAAAGAATAAAGGACAGAACAGGAATCTGGTTTTGAACAGTCACTAACGTTTCTTGATTTGCCTCACTGCTTAAAAACATGGCACTCATAATAAGAGCAATACTTACCATGACACCTAGACTGCCAAGTACCCAAAGCCCTCTCTCCTTCAAGGATAGGCTTCTTTTAGGTATCTGGTACCTTTTCCAACCCCACAATAGCAGGGCTAAAAATGTCACTTGTAAAACGTGTAACCATGCCCCATTTAGCCAACCAACCAGGTAAAAACTCACTAGGAGTACATTGACATGAATGGCTCCGTACATCACTACTAGTCGTTTCATCGCTATCTCCTAAACAAGTCTTCATAGTCAATCTCTAAGACGCTCACAATTTTCTCCACCCATTTGCTTTGTGGCATGAGACGATGAGATTTGTAGTGACGAAAGGTTTGGTAGAGACGGTTAAACTCACTAGGGTAGACGTATTGGCCCTTAAACATCTGTCGAGCAAGGTCAGCCCATGACAGTCCTTTTTCCATAACGATAATTTCCAAATTTTCCCAAAAACGATCGTTCATAACTCCTCCTTATGTTACCAAGTCCTTAAAAAGGTGTTCACGAAAGGAAACCACTTTTTGACTTCTAGGAAGAAAGGTCCTCACTTCTTCTAAACTCATATCGGGATACACTTTGTCCTCACAAACCACAAGTGGGAGACGAAGATTCTGTTCAGGTTTCCGTAGAACCACCGTCACTAACTCACTCAATTTCATCTCTCTATGACCTTTAAATCGTTGTAGCGAGGGGGATAAGAGCGTAAAACAATCACTGCTTTTAGTAAACAACCTCAGTAATTCCTCACGTGATAGATGACTCACTTCTTTACAGGAGTAGGAAATACCATGTGAGTCACAAAAAGACAGGAGTTTTTGATTCCGACTGGTGTTTCGACTTAAATAGATTTCTAACATCGTTTCCTCCTACACAGATAGCTCCTTCTCTAATGTTTGAGTTGGTGGGGTAAACACCTTACTCATATCAATAGGCGACCTGCCTTCACCAAAGCACTTCACTGTTATTAATGTGGTGACGACATCATTCTTATCATTCCAAGAATAGCCTTGCCCATATGCCCTAAAGGCGAGATTGTTCTCATCCGTTAGATAAGTATCCACACCATTTTTGATGTCTTGGGTTTCAATAAACTCAAAAATACGGTGTAAGTTGGACTCATAAGATAACGGATAATTCATTTCTTTGTGGTAGTCATCTTCAAAAGTGACATCAATGTCACAATCATAATTGGGTAAAGAAGTAATCATCTCCGAAAATCTATCCACTTCTGCTTGATGTATGACTTCTTCTAGCTCCGTGCAGTTCCTAATACTTTTACTATGTAATAATTTCATGTTCTTCTTCCTCTTCAATCTTTCTAAATTCTCTAGCAATGGCCTCGATAACAGTGACGGTCACGCTATTACCTGCTTGTTTATACAACTGACTTTTACTTGAAACAATTTCTGCCCTCTCAAAAGCCCAGTCAGGAAATCCTTGTAACCTAAAACACTCTCTTGGGGTTAGGCGTCTGATTCTCAAACGATACAGTTTTCCATCTAGGATTATTCCAGTCACTTCATACCACTTGTCCTTACGGTATTCCAAAGCAGCAACTACCACTCCCATATTGTCAGAAGTGGTTAAGGTATTTGAAATCCCCTTTCCCACTCGTCCTCTGCGTTTGGTAGACTCTGGGTAAGCAAGGTTGACAGAATCTCCCACTATTGCCTTGGCATAGCCTAGTTTGGTCGCTTCCCTAATTTTCAAATGTGGCGCTTCTTCACGACAGAGAATCTTAGGAACTTTATCCCCTCCTTGCATCGTGGTCAACGTTGGAGAAAGCCCTGAAAGGTCATAAACTCGTCCAGTCTGCACAAACGTTGTTGGTAAGGTTCCTGCGACAACTACACCATGCCGATCTTGGCTAGTTAAAGTAAACATCGGATCATCGTTCCCTTTAAAGCGTCTCCCATGTTGGCGTTTTTCTAGCCTATCAGGGGTTAAAACTGGAATGGCAATTTTAGTTCCCTCACCTTTTCCTCTTGTTAAGGTTGGTGCTATCCCACGTGATAAATAGACTTCTCCATTCATCCCTTTGCCTGACGGATTAACATTACCTAATCGTTCAAGACTAGCTGAGCTGTTTTCTCCTCTGAGAGGAAATAGGAATCGGGGACGGTATCTTCTAGAATGTCCGATAATAAAAATTCTTTCACGGTTTTGCGGCACTTGGAAATCTTTACTGTTAAGCACCTGCCATTCGACATCATACCCCAACTCATCCAATGTGGTGAGGATTGTTCGAAATGTCTCTCCCTTGTCGTGACTGAGTAAGCCCTTGACATTTTCGAGGAATAAAAAACGTGGTTGGATCTGTTTGGCCGCTCGAGCAATCTCGAAGAACAAAGTTCCCCTAGTATCCTCAAATCCCAATCGTCTGCCTGCGAGTGAAAATGCCTGGCAAGGGAATCCCCCACAGATGATGTCCACTTGCCCTCTAAGTTGTCTAAAGTCCTGATCTGTGACTTGTCTAATATCATGAAATACTATTTCTCCTTTGGTCTCATAGATAGCCTTGTAAGATTTCCTCGCAAACTTGTCAATCTCACAAAAGCCAATACACTCATGGCCCTGACGAGTTAACCCCAGTCGAAAGCCTCCAATTCCTGCAAACAAATCTAAAAACTTCATGTCTCTCATTCCTTTCTGACAAAACTAAAAAGGACCTTACTTCTTGCGTAACGTCCTTTCTTAACAATGATCTTCCATTTCTGGGGCAGTGATAAGTTCAATAATGAGCCAAATCATTCCTAATCCCCAAATACCTAATAATATCCACCAAAACATCTTACTCACCCCCTTTTAGTTCTTTTAAGCGTTGGACCTTGGTCCATTCGGATAAGACGCCATTAAAGACATACTCCGCTATCGTTTCTGTTCTGTCCGCAAACCTCATATTCTCTAAAGCGTACTGATACCTATGATCAAAATAAATCATGGCATAATCACTAGCGGCACGTGATAGACCAACTTGTCTCAACTGGTCATGCACCAAGCCCCAAATGTAATCTCTATCGTATCTTGTGACTCGGTCTACTTTACGTTGAAAATTGTCATTGTCACATTTCTTACTTGTTAGACTTTCTTTCTCCTCCTCGTCCTCAATGACTGACTCACTCTCTTTAGTTTCACTCATATCAGTCTCACTAACTTCAGTCTCACTAGTGGCTGAATTTAAGACCGGCCCCGGCTGATTTTGATACCCCCCTGGTATTTTTTGAACACTACCCCCGTCTGAATTTGAGACTGGGGTAGGTTCATGTTCCAACTCCCCCAAATAAATCTTATTGGCCATGCGTCCTTTTTCACTGGAAGACTGTTGGACTTCATCAATCAAACCATACTCTCGTAAGGTTTTCTTAATAGTCAGTAATTTTGACTTGGAACAGCCAAGTAGTGCCATGAGTTTGGAGTTGGAATAGACCAAATAAATAGCCCCGTCTTCATCTATCCAACCTTTACTCAAAGACAACTCTAAACGGTCTTTTAGAACAGCATAAGCAACCTTAACCTCAAGTTTCATGTCCTTGTAGCGTTCGCTGTCAAATAAGAGTTTAGGGAGCTTATAATAACGCTCTGACGTTTGATAGTGATTTGCGGTAATACGTTTCATGATTGTCCCTCCAACACTAACAGACCAACATTCCCCATGTCATCAAACTGGATTAAGCCATCCTCTTCCATTTCAACAACAATCCTCTTTGCTTTCTCAATATCAATTCTCATTATAGCCATGAGATGACACATCACAATTTGTCGTGATGACTGTTCATTCTTCTGCATGATTTTCCTCCTGAAACTAAAAAAGCGAGAACACTCATTAAAATGTTCTCGTTCACATAAAAATATATTCCTAGTAATAAGAATGTTTAAGAAATAGCAACTTTGCACAGTTTATTTATATAAAAACAAAAATCCTGCCAAAGATTTTTTGGCAGGATTTTTGGCAGGAAACCAAATCAAATTATCAGTTTCTTTAAATCGCTATAAGCTATAAAAGACTGGTAAATCGGGCTTCCGCTCTCAAATTGCTATGTGCTTCTTATTTAAGAGTAACTGAAGCTCCAGCTTCTTCAAGTTTAGCTTTGATTTCTTCAGCTTCAGCTGCAGAAACACCTTCTTTAATAACCGATGGTGCACCGTCAACGATAGCTTTAGCTTCTTTAAGACCTTCGCCTGTGATTTCACGTACAACTTTGATAACGCCAACTTTTTTGTCGCCTGCAGATGTCAATTCAACGTCGAATGAATCTTTAGCAGCACCAGCGTCAGCAGCACCATCTGCAGCAGCAGCTACAGGAGCAGCAGCAGTTACGCCAAACTCTTCTTCGATAGCTTTTACAAGGTCGTTCAATTCAAGGATTGAAGCTTCTTTAATTTCAGCAATAATGTTTTCAATGTTCAATGCCATTGTGATTTCCTCCAAATGTGTTTTTTAATATAGTGTTTTAAACGTAGCTTAGGCTACGAGTTGTAAAGATGGGCTTATGCAGCACCGTCTTCTTTGCTTTCTGCAACCGCTTTGACAGCGTATGCAACGTTGCGCACTGGCGCTTGAAGTACAGAAAGGAGCATAGAAAGCATACCTTCTTTGTTTGGAAGTGATGCAAGAGCGTTGATTTCTTCGACTGAAGTGAACGCGCCGTCAACAACACCACCTTTGATTTCAAGAGCTTCTGCGTCTTTAGCAAATTCGCTAATAACTTTTGCTGGTGCGATAACATCTTCGTTTGAGAATGCTACTGCAGATGGACCAACGAAAAGTTTTTTAAGGTCTTCAAGACCTGCTTTTTCAGCTGCACGGCTCAAGATAGAGTTTTTGATAACTTTAAATTCAACGCCTGATTCACGAAGATTACGACGAAGAACTGTATCTTGGTCAACTGTAAGTCCACGAGAGTCAACAACAACGATAGATGCTGCTGCTTTCATTTTATCAGCGACAATAGCAACTTGTTCAGCTTTCTTAGCAATAATAGCTTCACTCATTAGTAGTTTTACCTCCGTTTTTATTTTTGGGCTAGGCACAAAAAAACCGTACCTAAACCTAGACACGAAAGTACAATACGTCACAAAAAAATAGTTACGTTTTGTGCCTCGGTTGGATGTTTACGAGTCTAGCTCCCCAACTGTCTTAGGTCAGTTTTTTTCAAACCTTATATAGAATACCATTACCTGAATCAGACGTCAAGAGAAAAATACAACTTTTTTGGATTTTTTCTCTATCTTTTTTGAACATCATAAAGCCTCTAAAAATCCAAAGATTCAAGAGGTCTTTTCTAATCATATCTAAGAGCTTCGAAAGGATCGAGTTTTGATGCCTTATTTGCCGGCAGGATTCCTACGCCTGCTGAGAAGCCTATTCTTCCCATGGCTACGCCAAGAGAGACCGTCTCTTTAAGATCCATTGCATTCCCAATTGTTCCAACTACAAGGGCCGCAAAACCTAGACCAATCAGGCCATCCAGGATGGTAAGGACCATCGATTCAATCAAAAACGAGTCAAGATTTTACGACATGTGGCGCCTAAAACGTTACGAAGACCAATCTCTCGTGTCCACTCAGTTACTGAAACCAACATGATATTCATAACACTAATCACACCAACTAATAATGAGATCGCAGAAATATCACCGACAACAGTGGTAATGATCCCAATAATCGTGTTGACCTGATCTAAGGCTGAACTCATATCTGCTGACTTGTACTCTCTATTGTCACCTTGGGACAAGTGGGTCAAGCGTTTAGCGACATCCTTAGCGACACTGCTACTATTTTTCACATCGGTCACATGGAAACAAATCTGACCATTAGGATCAGTATTATTCTCAGCTGCTAACTAGATATTGGCCACAAGAGCTGTCCCAATTTCACCAGAGGAACCAATCGCTGTGTCAGTGTTTCTTATAGACACCAATCACACGACAATCATTGTTACCAACAGTAACTACTTGATTAAGGGCATCCTCATTGGTCTCAAAGAATTTTTTAACTACCATCTGATCAATGACAATGACACGCGAAAAGTTTTTGTAATCATTGTCTTGCAAGGAACGTCCTGCCAGCATCCCTAACTTTTTAGCTTTAAAGTAACCCTGACTGGCACCTGTGATATTAACATTCTTCACAGTTTTTTTGGAGGGAGATAGAGGACGTTAGGTTGTTGGTCACAAAATTACTATCGATACCTGGCGTTAGGTTGTTGGTCACAAAATTACTATCGATACCTGGCGTCTGCTTGGCCACTTGCTCTAGCCAAACTTCTTTAACCAGTTTGGTAGGTTTTGCCAAATCTGCATAAGCAGGATCTAGCTCCTCAGCCTTTAGTGTCTCTCCATCCTTAAAGGATTTTTCAGCCTTGGTAATAACTTTTTTGAACTTCTTTCAGCCCTGATGCAATTTTTTGTTGCTTGGCATCGGCATTACCAAGTTTGACCCTAACTTGCTTGATTTTCTGAGTCTCATCATCGTAAAGCCAGACATAGTTGTCAGTTCCTTTCTTGCTCACAGCAGTTACAGGAACCAACAAGACATCATCATTTGTCACTTAAAGATATACATTAAAACATTGCTTAAGTTTGCCGATGGAGCTAGTCAATTGAACCTTATATTCATACTGGGAACCTGACTGACCTGAATTGCCAGATGTCCCATCTGACTGACTGGCATTTTGCTTAGGATAATTGGAAACGTAGCTGACTTTACCTGTCCAAGTTTGATCTGGGTATACTTTGGAAGCAATCTTGACCTTTTGACCTACTGAAATATTTGGAATGTCATATTCTGTTAAGGTCCCTTGAATCTCAAATTGGCCTTCACTTGCACACGAACTAGAGTTTAGCTCTCTTTTGAAGTAGGGCCCACAGAGTCCGCAACTTCTACGACTGTTCCATTAACATCTGAAACAATGATGGTTTGGTTGAGGACATCTTGCGCCTTTTCTAGCTCTGATGCTGCATTGGCAATGGCATCATTATAATCTTGCAAGGTTTGGTAATTACTTGCCTCGGTTTCTGACACTGTTGAGGACTAACGGTAGTTGTCGAATCATCCTCATCCGAATCACTATTTGTTTGCGTTGAAACCAAGGGAGCTGTTCCATACTGTTGGAAAAAATTGCAGTCACGATCTTGCCATATTATAAGCACGACTATCTGTATCATAGGCTGCTTAGGCTGATGTGCTGTCATATTGGATCAATTGCTGAGCAACACTAATTTTCTCACCAACATAGACTGTCACAGATGCATTTCGTCCAATAGTATTGTCAAAATAAACGTACTGTTCCGATTCTGCCCTCACCATACCAATTAGAAGAGCGGACTAGGCAAGTTGTTCCTTTTTTACCTTCAATAATCCAAACTCTTTTTGATTTTTAAATAACTTTGGACTGATTTTCTTTCACATAAGTCTCTCATTCTGATTGTGTTCTATAGATATAGAAATTGTGATGTTTTTAATATTCCGTGTCAATGAGTTCCATCACACCATAGTGCAACTTTTGATTGGGACGAACCTGACGTTCAAAACCAAGTTCCTCAAAAACAGAGTCACGAAAATGTGCCTTGATGATAATTCGTTCTCGGCCAACACGTTTAGCCTCATCGAGCCATTCTCGCGTTAAGCGACTGCCATTGGCCAGAGGTTTGATAGCATTTAGATTTTCTGATTCCTTGATAGTCTCTGAAAACATAGGATCGGCATAAATGATATCAAAAGAGTGATCATCCTGAGATTTCAAAAAGGATAGGCTATCGCTCTTAATAGCTTTAATAGACCGCATGGCCTTTTCAAGCTGCTTATCATCCGTCTGATAAGAGGCAAGACCACGAGAAACCACCTGAAAAATCACATCTTGACTCTCAAGGGCAGTCACCTGATTTCCCGCTGCTGCCATCACTAGGCTATCAGAAGCCAGACCCATAGTCGTGTCAAGAATAGACTTGGGAGATTGCCCCAAAAGACTAATTAAAGCATCATATGGAGCCTTAAGCCGAAGGACAGCCGTATCTGGATGAAAGGTCAACTCACTGGCATCTGCATTGACAAAAGACAATCTGTCCTTATATAGAAGATAAAAGGGGCCAAATCGTTCCAGACATTTGGATAAAGACAACTTGCGTCGTGGCTGATAGTCAGCTCCTAGTTCGCTAGCTAATTCTTGAGCACGTGCAATTAAGGACTCGTTTTCACGTAAAGATGTCGTAATAATCATGTTTCTAGTATAGCAGAATCTTAGGAAACAAAACTATAGCCTAAGCTTTCATTTTTAACTTCTTAGCTTACATTCGTGTAAGAAAAAAGCCCCAGAAAAGCTGAGACTCAAAATATTATTATACTATTTTAAAATATGAAATGAAACAAGAAGCTCTGGAGAGATTATGAAATAGATTTTACGAACCTAGTAACCTTACACAGAAACTTTCCTAAGTGATAAAAACGCCTGAAGCGATTAGTTTCAGACGTTCGGAAGTTTTGAGTCATGGAACTTCGCAGAAGGTTGCTGACGTCCGTCATCACCCGAGGAAAGTCTCAAAAGAAAACTTTGTCTTCAATAAAAGCCCCAGAAAAGCTGAGACTCAATATTGTGTTTAGATAGCTTCTGTTGTAAAGCTGCGGCTTTCAAGCACACGCACCATAGCATCTGCTGTATCAAGGGCTGTGAAGAGTGGAATTCCTGCTTCAATAGCTGAACTACGGATAGCTGCTCCATCTTCGTCATAAGTACGTTTGTTACCAACTGTATTGATAATAGCTTGTGCTTTACCTGTACGAACGAGGGCTGGAATGTCATTGTCATCGTTTTCACCCAACTTGTTAACAAGCGTTGCGTGAACCCCGTGTTCATTCAAGAACTTAGCTGTTCCTTCAGTTGCGTAGATACCATAACCGATAGCATCGAAACGACGAGCCAAGTCAAGGGCTTCTTCTTTGGTATCATCGTGAATAGTAAAGATGACGTTACCAAAGGTTGGCAAGTGGAGGTAAGATGCTTCAAAGGCTTTGTAGAGCGCTTTTTCAAGAGTCGCATCTGTACCCATAACTTCACCAGTTGATTTCATTTCAGGTCCAAGGAGACTATCTACCTGAGCCAATTTTGTGAATGAAAAGACTGGTGCTTTGACATGGACATGGTTACTTTCTGGATAAAGACCATCTTTGTAACCTTGCTCAGCCAATGATTTACCAAGAATCAAGTTTGTAGCAACTTGAGCCATTGGGATATCAGTCACCTTAGACAAGAATGGTACTGTACGGCTGGCACGTGGGTTAACCTCGATAACATAGACCGTTTCGTCCTTAATAACGAACTGAATGTTCATCATACCGATACAGTTAAGACCGATAGCCAAACGTTTCGTGTAATCAGCGATAGTCTCTTGGATTTTCTTAGAAAGAGTTTGTGGTGGGTAAACCGCCATTGAGTCCCCTGAGTGAACCCCCGCACGTTCGATGTGTTCCATAATACCTGGAATTAAGACATCCTTACCATCAGAGATGGCATCCACTTCACACTCACGTCCTATGATATAGCTATCAACAAGGACTGGGTGGTCTGGACTAGCCTTAACGGCTGTGCGCATGTAAGAACGAAGGTCATCTTCATTTTCAACGATTTCCATAGCACGTCCACCCAAAACGTATGATGGACGAACAAGAACTGGGAAACCAATCTTACGAGCCGCTTCAACTGCTTCTTCTTCATTTGTCGCTGTTTGTCCTGGTGGTTGTGGAATGTCAAGATCTTTAAGAGCCTGTTCGAAGAGGTCACGGTCTTCTGCACGGTCAAGGTCAGCAACCTGTGTACCCAAGATTTTCACACCTGCTTTAGACAATGGCTCTGCCAAGTTGATGGCTGTTTGTCCACCAAACTGAACCACCACACCCTTAGGTTGTTCCAATTCAATAACGTTCATCACGTCTTCGAAGGTCAATGGTTCAAAGTAGAGTTTGTCTGACACTGAGAAGTCTGTTGAAACTGTCTCAGGGTTAGAGTTCATGATGATGGCTTCGTAGCCAGCAGCTTGGATAGCTTTTACAGAGTGAACTGTCGCATAGTCGAACTCAACCCCTTGTCCGATACGGATAGGACCTGAACCAAGAACGATGACCGATTCTTTATCAGATTTGATTGACTCATTTTCCCACTCGTAAGTTGAGTAAAAATATGGTGTTGATGATTCAAACTCAGCCGCACAAGTATCAACCATCTTGTAAACAGGAACAATGTTATTTTCCAAACGTGTCGCACGTACTTGGTTAGCTGTTTGATTCCAAAGATCAGCAATCTTACGATCAGAGAAACCGTTACGTTTAGCTTCTTTTAAAACATCAACATCGCCTACGTGAGTAGCCAATTCTTGTTCCAATTCGAAGATGTGGAGCAATTTATCAAGGAAGAAGATATCAATCTTAGTCAACTCTGATAATTCTTCAATAGTGTAACCACGACGAATGGCCTCAGAAATATAGAAGAGGCGGTCGTCTTGAGCTTTAACAACTTTTTCAACCAAGGCATCGTCTGTTACTTCGGCAAGCTCAGACATTTCATTGTGGTAAACTCCGATTTCAAGTGAACGGCATGCTTTAAGAAGAGACTCTTCAATGTTACGACCGATAGCCATAACTTCACCTGTCGCTTTCATCTGAGTACCGAGACGACGTTCACCGTGTTCAAATTTATCAAATGGGAAACGTGGAATCTTAGCAACCACATAGTCAAGGGCTGGTTCAAACATGGCATAAGTTGTACCAGTGACTGGGTTAATCATTTCATCAAGTGTCAAACCAACAGCAATCTTAGCCGCCAATTTAGCGATTGGATAACCAGTGGCCTTTGAGGCAAGGGCTGATGAACGTGATACACGAGGGTTTACTTCGATAACATAGTACTTGAAGCTATGTGGGTCAAGCGCCAACTGGACGTTACAGCCACCCTCAATTTTAAGGGCACGGATAATCTTCAAGCTGGCATCACGAAGCATTTGGTTTTCAATATCTGATAAGGTTTGCGTTGGGGCAAATACGATTGAGTCCCCTGTGTGGATACCAACTGGGTCAAAGTTTTCCATGTTACATACCACAAGAGCATTGTCTTCGGCATCACGCATAACTTCGTATTCGATTTCTTTGAAACCAGCGATCGAACGCTCAATCAAACATTGGGTTACTGGTGACAATTTCAATCCATTTTCAGCGATTTCACGGAGTTCTTCTTCGTTAGCACACATACCACCACCAGTACCACCAAGGGTAAAGGCTGGACGAACGATAACTGGGTAGCCAATCTCTGTCGCAAAGGCAACTGCTTCTTCAACCGTATTTACAATTTCTGATTCTGGAATTGGTTGTTCCAACTCTTCCATCAATTGTTTGAAAAGGTCACGGTCTTCGGCTTGGTCAATGGCAGACAATTTTGTTCCCAAAAGCTCTACTCCAAGCTCATCAAGAATACCAGCTTTTGACAATTCCATGGCCATATTCAAACCAGTCTGTCCACCAAGTGTTGGCAAGAGGGCATCAGGACGCTCTTTACGAAGAATACGTGTGACAAACTCAAGCGTAATAGGTTCAATGTAAACCTTGTCTGCGATTTCCTTATCAGTCATGATAGTCGCAGGGTTAGAGTTAACAAGAACAACACTGTAGCCTTCTTCTTTCAAAGCCAAGCAAGCTTGCGTACCAGCGTAGTCGAACTCAGCAGCCTGACCAATGATAATAGGACCAGACCCGATAACCATAATTTTTTTAATATCAGAACGTTTAGGCATATTTAAGATACAAAGGACGACCAGAAAGCGCTAGGATTTTAGGCAATCGTTGCAGGATGCCAGCATCCAAAACGATTGTTCTAAATTCCGAGCTTTCCGTCCGTGTTCAGTTTAAGATAATATTTTTAACATGACGCTTTTAACTTGATAAGGAATCTGTAACTCCTTGTAATCAAAGCAAGCATCACTAAAATTGAAAACAATACAGTTTAATTAGTCTCTTTAACTGAATACAAGTCCTTAATTCTCCTTTCTATTTGACAACTCTCTGGTTGTCATTAAATAAGGTAGTAGACTGGGGAAAACAAGGGTCACACCCCATTATAGTTACTAGACAGTTGCAATTAACGACGTGCATTTTCAGCTTGGAAAGCATCAATCAATTCTAAGAACTCATCAAAGAGATAGCTCGCATCGTGTGGACCAGGCGCTGCATCTGGGTGGAATTGCACTGAGAAGGCAGGGAAATCACGGTGACGAACACCTTCAACTGATTTATCATTAATCTCTTCGTGCGTTACCATGAGGCACTCTGGAAGTGTGTCACGGTCAATGGCATAACCATGGTTTTGGCTGGTGAAATCAACACGACCAGTCGCAATTTCACGAACCGCATGGTTAAATCCACGGTGACCAAACTTCATCTTGTAGGCCTTGGCACCATTCGCCAAACTAAACAACTGGTGACCCATACAAATACCAAAAATTGGTATTTTGCCTTGGATGCCACGAATCATATCAAGTGCATGAGGCACATCTTCAGGGTTACCTGGACCATTAGATAACATCACACCATCTGGATTGAGATGGAGAATTTCTTCAGCTGTGATGTCATGAGGAACAACCGTCACATTACAATCACGTTTTGAGAATTCACGTAAGATTGAGTGCTTCAGACCAAAGTCAACCAAAACAATATTTTTACCAACACCAGGTGCTGGGTAGGCTGTCTTAGTCGATACCTGCTCAATATTGTTGGTTGGCAAAACAGTGGCACGCAATTGATCTTGCAAGTGCTCAATGCTGTCTCCAGGTTTAGCCAAAGTCGCCTTCATGGTACCATGTTGACGGATAATCTTAGTCAAAGCACGTGTATCAATACCAGAAACACCCGGGATGTTTTTAGCTTTCAAAAACTCATCCAAGGTCATTTGGTTACGCCAATTGCTGGCACGACGGCTAGCCTCTGAAACAACCACTCCCTTAGTTGTTGGCGTGATTGACTCATAGTCATCACGGTTAACCCCATAGTTTCCAACCAGTGGATAAGTAAAAGTCAAAATTTGACCGTTGTAAGACTGGTCAGTGATAGATTCTTGATAACCCGTCATACCAGTATTAAAGACGATTTCACCCGTCACATGCACATCAGCACCGAAGGCTTGACCTTCAAAAATAGTGCCGTCTTCTAAAATAAGTAAACGTTTTGCCATTATAGTAAATTGTTCCTTTCACTTAGAACAAGGCCCGTCTCAAGTCTAAAGCAAACAACAATAATGCAGC
The DNA here is from genome assembly GCF_010120595.1 of Streptococcus thermophilus. Taxonomy (NCBI): domain Bacteria; kingdom Bacillati; phylum Bacillota; class Bacilli; order Lactobacillales; family Streptococcaceae; genus Streptococcus; species Streptococcus thermophilus. The sequence continues at coordinate 949,067 of NZ_CP038020.1, read as the reverse complement.
TGAGCCAAAAAGTAATTCGTTTGCACAAGGCTTAGGGCGTGTTCTTTTTCGTCTGATTCTCTCAGGAATCTGTTAACGTTGTTTACGCTTTGCCATTTAAAATAGCTTCGATAATCGCCATACGGACAAAGACTCCATTTTGCATCTGAGTAACGATACGTGCCTTAGGTGCCTCAACCAAGCTATCAGCAATTTCCACATCACGATTAACCGGAGCTGGGTGCATAATGATTGCTTGATCTGCTAACTTGGCATAACGTTCTTCAGTCAAACCATAGAGAGTATGGTACTCTTCTTTTGAAAATCCTTTGTCATTCCTATGACGTTCGTGCTGAACACGAAGCAACATGAGTACATTCAAGTCCTCAATGACGTCGTCAATGGCCACATGCTGACCATAAACATCAAACTCACTTGAATACCACTCTGTAGGGCCAGCAAAATAAATCTGTGCTCCCAAACGCTTGAGAATTCGCATATTTGACTTAGCTACACGCGAATGCGTAATATCGCCTGCAATACAAATCTTTAGATTTCCAAAAGTTCCGAACTCTTCATAAATTGTCATCAAATCAAGCAAACACTGACTTGGGTGTTGCCCAGAACCGTCACCACCATTAACAATAGAAGTCTGAATAGTCCTACTGTCAATCAACTGCTTGTAGTAATCGACTTCCGAGTGGCGAACCACACAGATATCAACACCCAAAGCAGACATCGTCAAAATCGTATCATAGAGGGTTTCACCCTTATTTACTGAGCTAGTCCCAGCATCAAACTCAATCACGTCCAATCCAAGTTTTTTCTCAGCTACTTCAAAGGACTTATGTGTTCGTGTTGAATTTTCAAAAAAGAGATTGGCAGCGAAATACTGTCGATCCAGCTGGAAATCAGCTCTACCGTTTTTAAAATCTCCACCTCGACGAATCATGCCCAAGACCTCTTCATTCGTGAGGGTTTCCATAGTCACCAAATGTTTTAGTGACACTTTCCCATCTGCAATCGCCATAGTTTTTCCTTTTTTAATGATTGATTAGTTCTTGCTACCTTTATTAGGATCTGGCAAGATTTGATAAAGCAATATTCCAAGAATGGTTGAGCTTGCCACACCCGTGATTTGAAAACCACCAAGATCAATCATCAAACCACCGATACCAGATACCAAGATAACACTAGCAATCAAGAGATTCTTTTTATTATCAAAATCAATCTTATGTTCAACTAAAATTTTCAAACCGCTAGCAGCGATAACCCCAAAGAGGGCAATTGAAATTCCACCCAAAACAGCTGTTGGTATGGAACTCAAGAGAGCAGACACCTTACCAATAAAACTCATCAAGACCGCAATCACTGCTGCACCCGCAATAACGTAAACTGAGTAGACCTTACTGAGGGCCATAACTCCAATATTTTCACCATAAGAAGTTACTGGCGGAGCTCCAAAGAAACCAGCGATAATCTGTGCCAAACCATCACCTGTTAGAGTACGATCAAGACCTGGATCTTTAAAGTAATCACGTCCAGTTAAACTATTCAAAACCATAACATGCCCAAAGTGTTCGGTCATTGTCACAAAGGCAATCGGAGCCATTGTCAAAATCGCACTTGGATAGAGTTTGAAGTCATAATTCACAAACGGAATGTCAAAACTTGGAACTTGGAACCAATGAGCAGCCGCAACTTTTGAAAATTGGACAAACTCATGGCCCGTTAACCAACCAAGAACCACTGAGAAAATGTAACCCACGATTAAACCAAGTAAAATTGGGATAACACCGATGATTTTCTTACCATACATATTAAAGAGGATGACGGAAAAGAGAGTTACCATAGAAATCACAAGACTAAAGATACTATAGGTATCATTAACCATTGTCGCATCCTTGACTGCATTTGCCGCAAGACTCAAACCGATTACGATGATAATTGGACCAACCACAATTGGCGGTAGGACTCTATCAATCCAAGCATTCCCCACATACTTAACAACCAAGGCAACAATCAAGTAGACCAAACCTCCAGCCATGGCACCTTGAGCCACCGCTCCGATACCGTCAGTCTTCATAAGCATTTGCATAGCCGCAATATAGGCGAAACTAGACCCCATGTAAGCTGGAATCTTGTACTTAGTCACCGTCAAGTGAGCCAAAGTTCCCAAACCAGATGAGAAAAGAGCAATAGCGGGATCAATCCCAACCAAAATCGGTACAAGAACCGTCGCACCAAACATTGCAAACAAGTGCTGGAATGACAAACCCACCAATAAACCAACTTTAGGCATATCATTCACATCATATTTTACGTTATTCACGATATCAAAATACTCCTTAAAAACACGATACAAAGCCCGTCTAAAACCTAAAGCAAAAATAGGAAATACGATGACGGAGCGATGGCTCCAAAGAGTATTTATCTTTTTTACACAAGGCTTAGGGCGTGTTCAATTAACAAGACACTAAGGGACGTTTTGGCTAAGCCAAACATTTCTGTAGAAAAATAGAAAGTCGACAATGCACTCCAAAGTGTGCTAGGGGTAGGGGACTTATCTTTTTCCTAAGAAATGAGTCCCGTGTTTATTTAAACCAACATCTCAACTCTCCCACCACAGCGAAAGAATCATTGTAGGATCGTAAACTCACCTATCTAAAGACTAAAATCTAGTTTGGATCAATAATGTTGACACTATCCTTACCATCAACTTCTGTCACCAAGACTTCAATTTCTTCTGACTCACTTGTTGGGATATTTTTACCAACATAGTCCGCACGGATTGGCAATTCACGGTGACCACGGTCAACCAAGACAGCCAATCCAACACGCGCTGGACGTCCATGACTAACGATATTATCAATCGCAGCACGGATAGTACGACCTGTGTAGAGCACATCATCTACAAGGATAACATCCGTACCATCAATTTCGATAGGAATAAGGGATGTGTCCTGTTCAGATTTAACATCATCACGGTAAGCCTTAGTATCAAGCTCAATCAATGGTACATCAAGGTTTTCCAATTGTTTCAAGCGCTCTTGAATACGCTGAGCAATATAAACACCACGTGTCTTAATACCAGCCAAGACAATCTTGTCGAGATTCTTGTTTCGCTCAATAATCTCATAAGTGATACGTGTAATGGCACGTTTCATGGTTACGTCATCGACGATTTCTTTTTTCTTCATAAAAAAACCTTTCTAAATACAAAAAATCCCCTTGAAACAAGGAGATACACAAAAACATGGCACAGTTCACCTGCGCACTTCTCATGGCTCCTTGCCTGCCTCTCTGGACAGTAATTAAAGGACTTATTTAATTAGGTAGATTATAGCAAATTTCAGACTCTTTTACAAGAAAAAAAACGGACACTCTCTCACAAGAAAGAACATCCGTTGGATGACTATTAAGATTTCTTCAATTTCTCCAAGGTCTCCTTGAAAATAATGGGTTCTTCTGCGGTAAATTCGACCAATTCGCCTGTCGTAGGATGCGTGAAACCAAGGGTCTTAGCATGTAGAAATTGTCCATGGCCCTTGAGGGTCTTACGTGGCCCATAAAGAGGATCTCCCGCCACCGGGTGACCAATATACGCCATGTGCACACGAATCTGGTGGGTACGACCTGTTTCCAGCTGCAACTCTACCAACGTATAGTTGCCAAAACGTTCAAGAACGGTGAAGCGTGTTACTGCAGGCTTTCCCTTAGCTGTTACTGCCTGTTTCTTACGGTCTTTGTCCGAACGCCCAATCGGAGCCTCAATCACACCTCTATCGTTAGGCAGATTGCCATGCACGATAGCCACATACTTGCGAAGCGACTTCTTATCCTTAAGCTCAGCTGCCAAAGCATTGTGGGCCTTATCATTCTTAGCAATCATAAGGAGACCAGACGTGTCCTTATCGATACGGTGAACAATCCCAGGACGAACCACGCCATTGATAGACGAAAGGTCCTTGACATGGTACATAAGAGCATTGACCAAGGTGCCAGATGTGTGGCCAGCTGATGGATGGACCACCATACCTTGAGGTTTGTTGACCACTGCCACATCCGCATCCTCGTAGATAATATCCAAAGGAATATCTTCAGCCTTGTATTCCAAGACCTCTTCTTCAGGCAATACATAGGTGATGACATCACCCTCTTTTACCACATACTTAGCCTTGGCCGACTTACCATTGACTAATACTGTTCCAGCCTTAATCGCTTCATTGGCCTGACTACGTGACAATTCTGTCAAATCGGCCAAAGACTTGTCCAGACGGTTTCCCGCCTCTTTAATGATGACTTCCATTTTCCTCTTTCCATAAGATTAAAATCAAGAGCAGCACACCCACCGTTAGATAGGAGTCTGCCACGTTAAATATTGCAAAATCGATAAAATCAAGCTGAACCATATCAACCACGTAACCCAAATGCACACGGTCGATAAAGTTGCCAATACCACCTGAGATAATCAAAATCAAAGATAGAACCAACCAAAGACTCTTCTGGTAATTCTTAACCAGATAGAACAGAGCCGCACCAATCACTAGAACCGTCAAAATTACAAAGAAATATTTCTGATTCTGTAAAATCGAAAAAGCAGCACCACGGTTCTGTAGATAGGTCAAGCTGAAAACGCCAGGAATAGCCTTAATAACTTGGTTAAGGGAAATATTTGCCACAACCCAATGCTTGACCCACTGATCCAAACCAATCAAAGCCAGAATAGCCAAAGGAATCGCAACTTTACGCATAAGTCCTCCTATGGTTTATAAGTATCAAAGTAGTCAAACATAACATTGACAAACTTGAGAGCACACGACGACAAATTAATTCCTTTACGGCGAACATAAACCATCTTGTTATCCAAATTATCCTCAAGTGGAATAACTGTAATACCGTTTACACTTTGAGCATCAAGGAAACCAGAACCCGTCGCATAAGCATCCGTACGCTCCAAGATACCATTCAAAGTCGCACGATCTGTCACGTTAAACATAAGAGACGAATCTGATGTATCCACAAAGTTTTCAGAATAGTACAGGTACTCGTCCTTCTCCTGAGTAAAACGTACGGTAGGTAGGTGTGCCAAATCCTCCATTACTAAACTCTCTTTATGAGCCAGTGGATGGCCCTTACGAAGATAAATATGAGTCTTAAATGGAATTAAATCAATAGACTCAAGCCCAAGTTTATCCATATTTTGTTGGATGCCCTTACTATTTTGACGATTCAGATAGATAATTCCAATCTCACTATTCCCCTTGGCTACTTCATCCAAAATTTGAATGGTCGTAGACTCAAAGATACGGAAATCCTTGTAATCAGGGTAACGTTCCGAAAAAGTTGTAATCAAAGGTGGCAAAAAATCATAGTGCTGACTGGAAATCGAAAACTGGTTGCCCTTCTCAGAAGCATTAAGATAGCGATTTTCAAAACTATCAAAACTTCGAACCACCTCAAGCGCGCGTTCATAAAAGGTCATGCCCTGACTGGTCAAGACTGCCCCCGTCGTTGTACGGGTGAAAATTTTAAAATTTAACTCCTGCTCCAAATCCTTGATAGCCACTGATAGACTAGGCTGACTCACAAAGAGCTTGCTGGCCGCCTCACGAAAGGTTCCGCTGTTGGCAATGGCTACGACATAACGTAGTTGTTGTATGTTCATATGTGACACTTCTTTCTTGAAAAATCAATCAGTTTTATTATACCAGATTTTATCCTCTTTTGTTGATAGTAAAAAGCCCAGGCAACCCTGAGCTTGAATTACTAAAAAGTAGTCTTATTCGCCTAATTTGTCTGTTAAGAAGTACTCGTTTTCACGTTTATCATAGTCAAAAGTTAGGTGAACCGTCTTAAGTTTACCACTGTCTGGACTATAATCGTAGAAACTAAGCGATACTTTTTGTGTGAGGTCTCCTTCATTAGTCTGAGTCAGCTCATGCGTACTAAAGCTGGCCTCAGAGTGGTTTGAGACAACATCTGAAAGACGTGTTCCCTTAAGCAAATCTGCTTGAGTACCAACAGTTAACTTATCAAAATCCTCTTTTGTCCAGTCGCTTTGATAGTCACTAACTTCCTTAACCTTATCATAGCCGAAGTCTGCGGAAGCATGCGCTAGGATGTAAACACCATCTTTAGACTTAAAGGTCAAAATGTATCACCATCTTCTGTAGTGTCAAATAACAAGTAAACAGTCTTAAGTTTACCATCTTCAGATTTAAAGTCGTTATAAAAAACGGTCAATTCTTTCTTGAACTCACCTTCACGAACTGTTGAGATGGTGTAATCAGCGTCTGAAGCTTTAGGGTGATCCTTAAGGATACCTTCGAGTTTTGTTCCGTTTGATGGGTTGCTGTAATCTCCCTTATTAAGAGCATCAAACTGTTCTTTCGTCCAGTCAGATTTGTAAGAGTCATCAGTTTGTACAGCATCTGTAGGGAAGTTTCCTGAAGCATGTGACAAGATAAAGGTACCATCATACTGTTTCTTAAAGGTTAGGTAGACACTTTTGCTATAGTCTTTGCCAGAATAAGTCATGTTCAAGTCATCACCTGACATTTGAGCATCTGATGCTTTACAGTAAGTCTTCATAATTGACTTAGCAGAGTCTTTTCCAACTTTCAACTTCTTGAATTTAGATTCATTCCAGTCAAGTTTAGCATTTTTGTCAATGTAATCGTTGACGTCAGTGCTATCACCTTTTGAGTCTGATTTTGAATCGCTGTCATCATTTTTTTGTCATCATCATCTTTATCAGCAACTTTTGATGTCTTGCTTGAGCTTGTGCTATCACTAGAGTTTTGAGATATTTGGAAAATCAAACCACCAATAGACACAAAGATCATAAGACCAGCAACACCTGTTGCGATGATCGAGAGCAATTTCTTGCTTGATTTAAGGCTGAAGACAAGCGAAACGACTGCTACAGTAACTGTAAGGACAGTCAAAATGATGAAGAGCCAAGTAGGACTGACAAACCATGCCAAGATGGAAAAGATTACTGCAAGAGCAATTGCAACGATTGGCAAGATAAGGTTGAAGAGTGGTTTATCCGCTGAGCTATCTACTGAATTAGTTACAGTTCCGAATCCTTAAGCTGTAGGGATAGATGCCTTTTCAAACATGCTTGAATCAAATTGTGGTGTTAGTTGTTGCGCAGGCGCTTCTGAGAAGGCTGCCGTTCCAAATGGTGATTCACTGCTTGCTTGTTCTGTGACAGCACCTTCAGCTGTTTCAGCAACATCAGCTTGTTCTGCTGGCACTTCTTCAGCGACAGGTTCATTAGCTGGTTCTTGTACAGATGCTACTTGAGCAGTCAAAGCGCTAGTGTCAAAGTCAGCTGCTTTAGCGTCCAAAAATTCTTGGGGGATAGGTTTACGCCCATGTACCGACTCAAAGAGTTCAGCTCATTCTGCTTTAGTTGACATAAAGATCTCCTTTTTTTCAAGAAATCTAAACAAGACATTCCTTCAAATTAGTGAAGTTTTCTATAGTAAGGATTTAGACAACTATCTCCGATCAAGGTTGGTGCAAATGTCCCTTAAAAAAGGCTGACCTCACTTTACACCTTGAGGCAACCTCTCCCTATATCTAGTCCCATGTTCAATTTATTGTTGATAATTCCATTCTAGCATAATTAAATACCTCTGTTAACCGTTTCCCAAGAGGTTTTTTTCTGCTAAAATAGTAGTTATAATGCACCAAAGGAGTTATATATGAAAAACATTAAAAAGTACATTCCATTAATTATTATACTTGTTATCGCCGGACTAGGATTTGTCTACCGTGAGAATATTTCTCGTGCTATTCGTGGAGATGCTTACGTGGATAACAAGATATTCACTAAACAATTAGAAAAAGCTCAAAAATCCGGAAAAGAGGCTTTTCCACAGTTGACAGACAAAGTCGGCAAGGACGAAGCTGAAGTTATCCTCCATACTTCAAAAGGTGATATCACTGTTAAACTCTTCCCTACGCTTGCTCCTAAGGCTTCTGAAAACTTCTTGAAGCACGCCAAGGATAAGTACTACGATGGTCTTACCTTCCACCGTGTTATCAAGGACTTCATGATTCAAAGTGGTGATCCTAAGGGAGATGGTACCGGTGGAGAATCTATATGGAAGAAAGGTTTCGCTGTTGAGCCTACACCATTCCTCTACAACATTCGTGGCGCACTTGCTATGGCTAATACAGGTGCCAAAGATTCAAACGGCAGCCAATTCTTCATCGTTCAAAACAAGGATGACCAAAGTAAGCAACTAGGAAACGCAGGCTATCCAAAACCTATCATTGACGCCTATAAAAAAGGTGGTTACCCTGCTGGTGATACGAAATATACCGTCTTTGGACAAGTCATCAAAGGCATGGATGTCGTTGATACTATTGCTAACCTTGAAGTTGATGACAATAACAAACCAAAAGAAAATCTAACTGTTAATTCAGTCGAAGTAATTAAAGACTACAAATTCAAATAAAAATAAATCCGAGAATCAGCTTCTCGGATTTATTTTTATTTAACAGCAGCGAGGAGATAATCACCAGCGTTAACGCGGGCTTCTTTAGTAGTTAAGACACCACCGAAGTCAGTAGTGTTTGTCACAATGACCGGTGTGATGACTGGTAATTTAGCGTCTCGGATAGTTGCTAGGTCAAATTCTATAAGTTTTTGGCCTGCTTCTCCGACATCCCCGGCTTCTACATAGGTCTTGAAACCTTTACCAGCAAATGAAACAGTATCCATACCAATATGGATGAGAAGCTCTGCACCATTTTCAGTTGTTAAATCAATAGCATGCCCAGTAGGAAAGACTAAATTAACGGTTGCCTTAGCTGGTGCAACAACTACACCATCAGTAGGATCAATAGCAATTCCCTTACCCATAGCTCCTGATGCAAAGACTTGGTCAGGTACACGGTTAAGCGGTACAATATTCCCGATAAGCGGACTAGCAATGATTTCTTGTTGAATTTCTTTAGGAACAGGTGCAGCTTCATCAGCTTTTCCCTCAGCCTTAGCTACTTCACCGCCACTGTTATAGATTTGGTACTCGTACAAAGAGTTGGATGAGGAAGGCGAGAACACCGCCAAGGACAGCAATAAGAATCGCAAAGATAACTTTAGTAGGCTACCGTCCTGGCCAATAAGGCTTGGGAAGACAAAGACACCCAGACCACCAGTTGAATACATCTTAATATCTAGGGCTATCATGGCAGCTCCCATCAGTTCAGAAACGCCACATGAAATGTAGAATGGTGTTTTCATTGGCAGTGTCACACCATAGATAGCTGGTTCTGTAACCCCAAAAATAGATGAAACAAACGCTGGCATAGAGATGGTGCGGACTTTTTCTTCTTTTGTCTTAAGCATAATAGCCCCCAATACACCTGTTTGCGTAAAACATGGCAAAAGTGCTGCTGAAAGAATACTTGAACTACCGTTTGTTGCCACGTCTGAGATTGCAAGAGGAATAAGTGCCCAGTGCATTCCGAACATAACCAAGACTTGCCACAAAATACCAAGTACAAGACCAAAGACAATCGGATTGAAGTTCATGATTGCTTGGAAAAGATTTGTCAATCCATCAGACAAAGTATTGGCAACTGGTCCCACCACCAAGAATGTTAATAGAACGGTAATGAGTAATGTAAAAAGAGGTACTACAAAGACTTTAATCACATCTGGTGTCATCTTGGTAAAGAATTTTTGAATGTATGAAGCCACCCAAATTGCTAAGATAGAAGGCATCACAGTTGAAAGGTAACCTCCTGCAGGAAGTGCAAAAGGAATTACTCCTAGAACATGCCCTTGATCAGCCTTTTGAAGAGCAGTGTGACTAGTGTAGCAAGATCAGGATAAACAAGTGCTCCTGCAATCGCAAAAGCTGTAAACTCATTAACCTTTAAACGACGGGCAGATGTTAATGCAATCTAGATTGGCAAGAATTGGAAGACACTATCTCCTGCTGCATTCAAGATAACATACATAGGACTCGTTGTAGCTGACAAGCCACATGCTGCCATGATAGCAAATATACCTTTGATAATCCCTGCTGCAGCCAAAGGCCCAAGGAAAGGGTTGGAAAATACTTGAGACTAGAGATACAAAGCGGTCAAAGAGATTTCCCTTTGGTGCATCACCTTCATCAAGATCCAGACTACCACCTGCTGGAAGACCGCCAACTTGAAGAATCTCCGCATAAACATCAGGGACATGGTTACCGATAACCACCTGATATTGACCTCATGCCTTCACAACAGTAACGACACCATCACGATTCTTAAGATAGTTATCATCTGCTTTAGACTCATCTTTCAAATCAAAGCGCAAACGTGTCACACAGTGTTTCAAGCTATTGATATTTTCTTTACCACCAACGTGTTTGAGAATGTCCTCAGCTAATTCAGTATATTTAGCCATAAGGGCTCCTTTTTTTCTAGGATTTTAGTTGCTTTGAGGCTTTTTCAACAAAAAAACTAAATAAATACCAAGAACCAATTGGGTTGAGTATGCACTACTCCCATTAGTTTTTCGTATTTATCTAGGTTTTGCCTGCTGACCAGTAACAATCCTTTTGATATGGTTCTATAATATCAGAGTTAAAATAATTTGCAAACCCTTACAAAATTATTTTTTGTTTTTGGATGTAAAATCTTGACCAAGACTTTAAGTCGTGATAAACTATTGTTAGTTTATAAACTAACATAAGGAGAGTTATACGATGAAAACAAGAGCAATTATTGAATTTAAAGACACTTACGCTAGCATGGAATGTCAGGAACTTGGTTACCAAACCAAGGAAACCGCCTTGGCGATTACTTCACCTACTGGACAAATTCTATCAAGTACACCGCTTTTCAGAAAGGCATATGGTTCTAACACTGCTCACATCGACCAGCTTCCTTTCACCGTAGATACCCTCAATATTACAGCTAAAGGACTTAGTGAAAAAGCTAGAGCTAATTTAGAGGATTGGATTGCCCATACTATTATTCTTCCAATGGACTATGATAAGTACTTTACTAAACATCAATCATTGCTACATCTCTTAGCAGAGTCGCCTATCGTTGAGTCTGTTCAATCCTTAACTTATAAGACTGTTAAGATATATTTTTCAGAAGCACTTAACGACGAACACATTCGACAACTTCAAGGCTTTATTCTTTCTCAGGCAGGTATCTACAGCTACATTGGTACTTCTACGGTATCAGATCGAAATGCTTATCAAGCACTTGAATGGGCCAAACTAGATATAAATGGGCGTGCACACAACAATCACAAGCCTGCTATTTTTCACCGCAGCAAAAGCCTCTTAGGTGGTTTTCTTCAACATGGAAACCAAGAAAGCATTTCATAATTTATAACCAGGACACCTTGTGTCCTTTTTTGCAATAAAAAACTCACCAGAAAGGTGAGTTAGGTTGGTTTATTTACTATGTTTTAAGTTACTATAGATACCAAATACCACAATCCAGATCACTGCTCCAATAGCTCCAACAACAGTTGACTTTTGCAAGAAGAGACAAACAAAGACGAAGACAAAAAATGCAATAGTCAAAGGATTAAGAATTTTATAGGCTGGCATAAGGAAGCCATCTGCCATAAATTCTTGAGATTTACGGTACTTGAGATGAGCAAGCATGGTCAAGATGTAGATAGCAATGTAAACACCTGATGACGATGCGGCAATCAAAGCAAAGGCATCAGACACACCAGGTAAGACATTGATAAAGGCTGAGATACATACCACAATAGCTGATACAATGATGGCACGAGAAGGAATACCATTACGTGCCAAGGTATCAAGCTTCAAAGATTTCATAACCTTGCTGTTTGGTGTTTCCTTAGCGATTTGAAAAAGGTGACGACCAGTTGAATAAAGTGTTGAGTTCAAAGATGAGGCTGCTGCTGTCAAGACAACAAAGTTAATGAGAGCTGCTGCCCACTTGATACCAGCCATTTGGAAGACCATTACAAACGGTGACTCATTAACTGGGAGCTTCTGCCACGGAAAGATAGCCATAATGGCAATGAGCGCTCCTACATAGAAGATTGCAATACGAACCGGAATTTCCTTGATTGCCTTTGGCAACACCTTACGAGGATTTGCTGTCTCAGATGTTGTAATTCCTACAAACTCAATAGCTTGGTAGGCAAAGAAAACCATCTGGAAGGTCATGGCAAAGCTTACCCAACCTTTAGGAAACATTTGAAAGCCTTGTGTAATGTTAATAAGGCTCGCATGTCCAGCTGGCGTTTCAAAGTTAGTTGCTACCATAAAGATCCCTGTAGCTATCAAGGCAAGAATGGTGATAATCTTGATCATCCCAAACCAAAACTCAACTTCCCCGAAAATCTTAACCGCAATCAAATTTACCGAACTCAAGATAAATAGGAAGACAATCTGAATTTGCCAGGCAGGCCAACTTGGAAACCAAAACTGCACATAGTTCGCAACGGCTGTAATTTCTGCCATACCAATAAATACCAACGATACCCAGTAAGACCACCCTGAGAAAAATCCCCAGCCTTTACCAAGGTATTTCGTAATAAAGTTAATAAAGGTATGTTGATCCGGATCCATGTAGAGCATCTCACCGATAGCTCGCATCATGAGATACATGAAGACACCTGTCAGCATATAAACTAGGATGATTGAAGGTCCTGTTAGGGAAATGGAACGCCCTGCCCCAAGAAAGAGACCTGTACCGATTGTACCAGCGATGGCAATCAGCTGAACGTGTCTGTTTTGAAGACCTCGTACCATACCATTTTTAGTCTGGTTATCGTCATCGTTATGATGTTGCTTTTGTGACATTTTTTTCACTCCAATTCTATTTAATACGACTCAGAGAGCCCAGCTATTTTTAACATAACTTGTATTATACCATTTTTGAAACAATTGGTCAATATTGTGTATATAATTCAGAATATTTTAATTTAAAAATAGGAGCTCGGACTAAATTCAAGCTCCTATTTTTAAAGGCTCTATAATTTCTGTAGTGGGTAAAACTACTGTAGGGATTATAGAGCTTTTTGAGTGTACACAAAAAGTCCCATAAGAACTATAATGAAAAGAAACCAAACCATCATTAGGAAGAACTTATGAGACTTATTAAGAATAACACAGAATTAATCGGAATCAAAGACCAAAATATCAAGATTTCACTTGTTTTTGAAACTGACACTCATATCGAGATTCAAGCAAAACTTGATTACCCTGCACCATCATGTCCTCATTGCCATGGAAAGATGATCAAGTACGACTTTCAAAAGCCTTCTAAAATCCCTCTTCTCGAGCAAGCGGGAACGCCAACTCTACTACGTCTGAAAAAACGTCGTTTCCAGTGTAAAAATTGTAGAAGTGTCACGGTAGCTGAGACATCTATCGTTGAGAAAAACTGCCAAATCTCCAATCTAGTCCGACAAAAAGTTACACAACTCCTAACTGAGAAAGTGTCACTAACTGATATTGCAAGAAGACTTCGCGTGTCGACGTCCACTGTCTATCGTAAGCTTGATCAGTTTACTTTCAAGGAACATTATGACAAACTCCCTGCTGTTATGTCCTGGGATGAGTTTGGGTTCAAGAAAGGGGAATTGGCTTTTGTGGCGCAGAATTATAAGACAAACGAACTCATAACCATCCTTGATAATCGCCGCCAAACCACTATACGAAACTACTTTTTGAAGTATCCATTGAAAGTCCGATAACAGGTACAGTTTATCACGATGGATAAGTCTGGAGCTTATATCCCACTAGCCCGCAGACTCTTTCCAAACGCAAAAATCGTTCTTGATCGTTTCCACATTATCCAGCACCTTGGACGTGCCTTTTTAAAGACAAGAATTGCCATTATGAACCAGTTTAATAAGAATTCACTACCTTATTGAGATTTAAAAAATCACTGGCGACTTTTTCAAAAGGACAGTCGTAAGCTATCTCTCAACTCTTTTTATTCAAAGACTTTCCGCCAAACTTTAGCACCACATGAAGTTGTTGCGAAGACACTAGTTTTTTCAAAAGAGCTTACTGACTACTATACACTTTATCAGCTTTTGCTTTTTCACTTTCAGGAGAAGAGAGTAGATGAGTTCTTTGAACTGATAGAGGAAAATAGGAGCAAGGTCAATCATTATTTTCAAACTGTCTTTAGGACTTTTCTTAGACACAAGCAATACATCAAAAACGCACTAGAAACGGACTATTCAAACGCGAAACTTGAAGCGACTAATAAGTTGATCAAAGACATCAAATGTTTGGGCTTCGGTTTTAGAAACTTTATCAACTTTAAGAAGAGTGTCTTCATCACACTGAACATACATAAAAAAAGGACCTATCCGGTCCTCTCTAGATGTTAGCTTTTCGTCACCCACTACAGTTGACAAAGAGCCCATAAAAAAAGGACCTATCCGGTCCTCTCTAGATGTTAACTTTTCGTCACCCACTACAGTTGACAAAGAGCCTTTTTAAATTATTATGATTCAGGATCATCTAGGCTACGCCCATGTAGACCTTTTTCACGTTGGACTTGACGTAGTTTTTCGGGTGTCACATCATTTCCTTCTTCATCCACAATTTTGATTCCTTCAATGTGGTGACGAACAGCACGACGATAACCCGCAATATATTCCTCACGAAGTTTTGCTTGCTCTACTGCTTCTTCTGGTGTCAAGCCTTCTGTTTTTTTCTTTTTTGCAAGCTCATTGATTCGAGCTATTTTTTTAGAATCCATTTACTCTTACCTCTATTTTGTATTCAATTGGTTAAAGGCTGCAACAGTTTTAGCTTTAGCCACAAGAGCAGAAAGAAGAGCCAAACGGTTATTTTTAACAGCCACATCATCTGCCATAACCATCGTATTATCAAAGAAAGCATCAATGACTGGGCTAAGAACAAAGAGTTGAGCCAATTTGTCGCTAGCTGAACCTGTCAATTCAAGACTTTCTGCTGCTTGAGCCAAGGCTTTTTCTTGATCATTTTCAAAGAGACTAGCATCGACTGCTACTGAAGTATCTGCTTTTTCCGCCAAGTTGAAGGCACGAGAGAGTGACTCAACAGCTGCCTTGTAACCATCCGTCTTAGCAGCTTCTGAAAGAGCTTCAGCTGCTTCAAGCATATCTGCTACTACAAAGTTTGAACCAGAAAGAACAGCTTCTTTGATATCTTTTGGTGTGCGACCCATCATCTTGTCCACACGGGCCTTGATGAATCTAATAACTTCTGCTTGATTGTCATATGAGAGACTATCAAATGAAAGTCCGTAAAGACTGTCAATCAACTCATCCATAGGAATGTGCCAACCAAAGGCATCCAAGATACGAACAATCCCTTGTGTTGCACGGCGAAGCGCATAAGGGTCATTGGAACCTGATGGAATCAAACCGACTGAGAAGAAGGAAAGGAGGGTATCCAATTTATCCGCAAGGGCAAGGATAGCACCAACTTTCGTTTCAGGAAGGGCTCCGTCTGCTGAATCAGGAAGGTAGTGCTCACGGATAGCTGTCGCTACTGCCTCATCTTCACCAGCAAGGAGGGCATATTTTTCACCCATAATCCCTTGAAGCTCATCAAACTCACCAACCATACCAGTCAAGAGGTCAAATTTGTAGATTTCTGCTGCACGCGCTACTGCTGCCTTTTCCTCAGCAGTCAAACCTGCTTTCTCAGCCAATGAAGCCGCAATGACACCAGCACGTGCCATATGTTCTGAAAGAGAGCCAATCTTTTCATGGAAAGTGACGTTTGCCAATTTAGCAACGAGATCTTCAATCTTGAGTTTTTGGTCTTCACGCCAGAAGAATTCACCATCTTCGAGACGCGCCACCAAGACTTTCTCATTTCCTCGAACGACATTTTCCAAGTGCTCAGCGTTCCCATTACGAACTGAGATAAAGTTTGGTTTAAGCTTACCATCAAGATCACGCACCACAAAGTAACGTTGATGGGTCTCCATTGATGTCACCAAAACGTCTTCTGGAACGTCCAAATATTTAGTATCAAAACCTCCCATGAAGGCAGTTGGGTATTCGACCAAGTTCAAAACTTCGTTCAAAAGACCTTCTTCGATTTGGACTTTAACACCTTGTTCTGCTTCGATAGCTTTGATTTGCTCACGAATCATGTTTTCACGCTCTTTACTATCTGCAATCACGTAAACGGTACGAAGGTCTTCTTCATAAGAATCCGCATTGGTGATTTCCACTTCGTGCCCGAGGAAACGGTGCCCACGACTAACACGACCTGACTTAATACCCAAAAAGTCTAGTTCAAGGGCTTCATCCCCCAAAAGAACGATCAATGTGTGAACAGGGCGAATATATTCAAAGCTGTTGTTAGCCCAGTGCATGCTGACGGGGAAGGTCAATGAAGCAAGTACTTCTGGGATACCAGCCAATACTTCTTTGGCAGATTTTCCAGCTTCATGTTTCGTCACATAGATGTATTCTTCCCCTTTGACTTCACGGAATTCGATATCGTCAACCGTCAAGCCTTTCCCACGAACAAATCCTTGGGCAGCTTTTGAGAAGTTTCCATCAGCATCCAAGGCAATTTTCTTAGAAGGTCCTTTAAAATCTTCTGTCAAATCGGTTTGTTGATCAGCCAAACCAAGTACACGAACTGCTAAACGGCGAGGTGTTGAGAAGGTTTGAATGCTTTCATATGAAAGGCGATTTTCACCCAAGAAAGCTGCCATTTTCTCACCCAGTTGTTTTTCACTTGGTGTGACTACGTAGGCTGGCAACTCTTCAAGTCCTAGTTCTACTAATAAGTTTTTTGTCATGTTTTTTCCTTTACATCTTCTTCTTTTTGATAGGCACCTTAAGATACTGGGGACGTTGCTAACCAACTTTGTGAGGGGCTGTAGGGAAATACTATGTCTACTTGCCATAGATTTCCAACAGTCTCATCAAAGTGGATTTAATCAACTGATTTTTGAACTTGAGGTTTCAAAAATCTCCACCAGGCAGTACGGCGGCACCTCTATCCCTTTAGCAAGCCTTTGACTTGCCTCTGGGTACCAATATGGGCTCACTCTGTTCGCCCTTTTCCTTTCTTGTAACTCTCTTTATTCTTCCTCTTCTGCGAGGAGTTTTTTGCGTGTGGCTTCGTCGAGAAGTGGGTAACCAAGTTTTTTACGTTCTGCAACGAAGGTCTTGGCTACAACACGCGCCAAGTTACGGATGCGAGCGATATAGCCAGCACGTTCTGTAACAGAAACAGCACCACGAGCATCAAGCAAGTTAAAAGTGTGTGAACATTTCAATACGTAGTCGTAGGCTGGGTGAACAAGACCCAATTCCAAAGCACGTCCTGCTTCTTTTTCAAATTTTTCAAAGTTTTCAAGAAGCATATCTTGGTCTGAGACTTCAAAGCTATATTTTGAGTGCTCATATTCTGGTTGAAGGAAGATTTCTCCGTATTTAACACCTGGAGCCCACTCAATATCGTAAACAGAGTCTACTTCTTGGATGTAAGAAGCCAAACGTTCCAATCCATATGTGACCTCAGCGGTAACAGGTCCAGTTGCCAAGCCACCAACTTGTTGGAAGTAGGTAAACTGAGTAATTTCCATACCGTCAAGCCAAACTTCCCAACCAAGACCAGCTGAACCAGTTGATGGGTTTTCCCAGTTGTCTTCAACGAAACGAACATCGTGTTCCAATGGGTTGATGCCCAATTTTTCCAATGACTCCAAATAAAGTTCTTGAATGTTTGATGGTGATGGTTTCATGACCACTTGGAATTGGTGGTGTTGGTAGAGACGATTTGGGTTTTCCCCGTAGCGACCGTCTGCTGGACGACGAGATGGCTCAACATAAGCCGCATTCCATGGTTCCGGACCAATGGCACGAAGGAAGGTGTAGGGACTCATCGTACCCGCACCCTTTTCATTATCATAAGCCTGCATGAGCATACAACCCTGGTCATTCCAGTATTGTTGCAAAGTAAGGATGATCTCCTGGAAAGTCAATTTTTTAGACATGATTTACTCCTTTATCTTTGAGACTCAGGATGCAAAAAGAACCATGTCTCTGCTCCTAAGTCGTTCGACCTAGGGGCGTCAGAAACGCGGTTCCACCCTAATTTATTACTTCATTTTATCTGTTTGTACTCAGCTCTTCACTGAGAGAAAGCGCCGTTGCCTACTTTGTTCTACTTGGCTTTCACTATCCCAAGCTCGCTAGAAAAACGCCATAAGCTCTTCTTTCTTATCAGTATTATAGCAAAAATAGAGAAACTTGTAAAATAAAATTCTAACCCTTCTTACCGAGTCCCATTTCCTGACGGACATGTGCATGGGTATCTTCATGGAGAATATCATTATCAATAATCGAAGCTTCTCGAAGTTGTTTTGCCTTTTCCTTATCCTGAGATGTTAAATCTTGTTCAGAATCATAAGCTTTCTCGACAATACCTAAAAGATGATTTCGAATTTCTTTTTCCTTGCGAATTCCGCCTTTTTTGCGGTAGCTAGCTACAACTAGGACAACCAACATCAACAACCCCAGATAACCAATAATGGGATACATAACTGCCACCAGTTGACGGAAACCCATAAAGGATATAGCAAAACCAGCCAGGGCAAAGGCAGCCACAAAGAACTTGTATCGTTTATCACTCCCCGCTGAGAAGCGTTTTCCAAGGGCATAGTAAAGACTAAAGACGGTATTGAAAATCAAACCAAAAATCACAAAGGCGTAGAGTTGTCGCAAAGATAGGGTTCACTTCCTTAGCAATAGCCAACATAGGAACATCCGATCTAGCAATTTTATCACTGTTAGCAAAGAGAATCAAGGTCGTGATGAAGAAAATCATACCAACCATGAAGCCTCCCCATGCTCCGCTCTTTTCAGCTTCATCAATTTTGAGAATAGAGCCTCCCATAACAAAGGCCATCGCTATAGCCGACATGACACAAACAGAAAAATAATTGATCACAGACATCCAAACGCTTGGGAAGGGTGATTGAATGGTTTGAGACACCTTATTCATCTCTACAAAATCCCAGTTACGCCCCAGAAACATTGGTCACGAAAATCATGGCAATCATAATCAAAATCAGAGGGGTAAAGACTCCAATAACACCGATGATTTTCTTGAAATCTAATAAACTAACAAAGATAGTCAAGGCTGTACAGAGGAAGGCGCCTACCCAAATCGGCATACCAAACTGCTGATTTAAATTAGCCCCTGCACCTGCCGTCATAATAAAACCAAAAAGAAAGCATGTGATAATCAGAGCAATGTCCAGAATACAGAATACGATAAATAACGGGATGGCTAATCTCAGCCAGAACGACTGAATGGTCATCAGAACGGTAATAACCTCCTAGAGAAATCATCAAACGGCCAAAACCAACATGTAGAACACCAAGGACAATAACACCTATCAACCCCCAGGCTCCAAAACTGACAAAATACTGCAAGAGGTCCTGTCCAGAAGATACTCCTGCACCAATCATTACACCGACATAAGCCAGGGCAATGCTCCAAATACGTTTTGACATATTACCTCCTATAAAATAAAAGCTATTTCCATTTTACACCTTTACTGTTACAATTCTGTAAAAAACAAAAAAAGCACTTAAATAAGAAAGCACTGCTTATAGTATTACTTCTCCCAACCTTTACACCCATCAATATAGGTTGCTTGTAACTCCAAGGAATCATCTAAGACGATGAAATCGGCTGGGTGACCAGCTTTAAGGCTGCCACAAATATTTTCTAGTCCAACCGATTTAGCAGGAATACTAGTTGCCATTTGTAAGGCTTGAGCAACCGTCACGAGTCCCCAATCAACCACATGTTTGACACCGTCTTTGAGTTGTAGGATAGAGCCAGCTAGGTTACCACCTTTCTTAAGACGAGCGGTACCATTTTTCACAATAACAGGGAGCTCACCTAGCATATAGTCACCATCAGGACAACCTCCCGCTGACATACAATCTGTAATAAGGGTAACTCCTTGAGGCGTTTTTTGCTTGATGAGTACCTTACAAGCTGCAGGAACCACGTGATGACCATCCGCAATCAGTTCACCAATCGTCTCAGGAGTATCAAAGGCTGCACCAACCATACCAGGATCACGGTGACTAAAGCCACGCATTCCATTGTAGACGTGAACCCAGACTGAAGCACCAGCTTCCACTGCTGCCATGGCTTCTTCATAAGTAGCATTGGAGTGTCCTAAAGCAATCGTTACACCTTGTTTAGTCGCTTCTTTAATAAAGTCAGCCACTCCTTCACGCTCGGGAGCCAGGGCTAATTTGATTAACTTTCCTTGAGCCGCTTCTTGCCAGGCTTGCAACTGTTCGATACTTGGGTTGCCCATGTATTTAGGATTTTGCGCTCCCCTATAGGTCTCAGTGAAATACGGTCCTTCAAAGAAGAGTCCCTGGATTTTAGCACCAGGCTCCTTACCAGCCGTCTCTGCTGTTGTCTGACAGATAGCTTTTAGCTCTTCAAATGGCGCTGTCAATGCTGTCGGTAAGAAAGAAGTCACACCTGCTGAAAGCAAGGCTTGACTCATGCCTAGAAGACTTTCCTCAGAATTATCCATAACATCGTACCCCGCAAAGCCATGAATGTGAGTGTCCACAAGGCCAGGAGCAATCTGATAATCACTGTAATCTAGCACTTCTGCACCCTCTGGTACATTTTCTGTCCACTTACCAAAACGACCATCTGTGACCGCCAAGTAGCCACCTTCTTTGACCTTATGATCAAAATAAAAACGTTTGGCTGAAATATAATAAGTCATAGGACTACCTCTCATCAATTTTCTATGTTCTCAATACGCCTTCATTATATCAGAAAAGCCGAGAAAAGTTCTCGACTTTCGATATTAAATCACACCTTCTGTAACCTTTTCAACAAGGTTGATGGCATAGTCTGCGATACGTGTGTAATATGAGAGGTAATCAACATAGTTGATACCTGCCTGCACAGTACATTCACCATTATTAAGACGTTTGGTATGAATCATACGCAATTGTTTTTCAAGTTTTTTCAACTCTTCATGACGAAGGATAACTTGACCTGCAAGCACTTTGTCATCATCCACAACAACACGAATACTATCAAGATCAATACGGTGCGTGCGATTATAAACATCCTCAAGCTCAGCCTTAGCAGTCCCAGAGAATTCAATTCCTTTATTATGAATATGTTGTGAAAGGTTGGCACTTGCAACTGCCAGGTCACCAATACGCTCCAAGTCACGAACAGAATCTAAAACACTTGCCAAAATTTCGTTTTCATAAACACTAAGCAATTCGTTAGAGATTTCAATCAAGTAAGTTGTTAACTCTTCATCAATACTGTTAACAGCTGTTTCATGCTTCTCTACCTTGTCAAAGTATTTCTCATCACCTTTATCAAAGAAAGCGTATGAAGCCTCCAAAGATTGAATGGCATATGATGCTAAGTGAACCAACTCTTTCTTAGCATTACCAAGGGCAATGCTTGTGTGATAAGCAAACGATTCAAGTAAAGCGCTTCGTACTTGTTAACTTCATCCTCACCAGGAATAATTTTAGTTAACGGATAGATATCATCGAAATAAATCCTTCTTTCTTGTGATATAATAAAGGAAAAAATTGGAAGTTGCATCATGACAATCTTAGCTTCTAGCACAAGTACTCTCAGCCATTGGAGCCCTCTGTGTTGCCATATCCTCTTTTGCAAAATCAAAAAATAAGATGCTCGTCTGGCAAATTACCGACTACATTTTCACTGCCGCTGCTAACCTCTTATTGGGTGGCTATACCAGTGCCTTAACCATTAGTATTTCCATCATCAGAAATCGTTTGATGATCAAAAAGAAAATGACCAAGACTATTTTGTCCATCCTCATTATTCTTCGAACCATCGTAGGATCCTTATCTCAATCAACTTGGGGTTATTGGCTATTTGCCAATCATCTCTTCAGTCTCTTATAGTCTATCAATTGCTATCACACGAAACCTCCAGTAGCTTCGTTGGGTCATTATTGAGAATATGTTACTCTGGCTAATTTACGATTTGACCATTAAGGCTTACCCCGCTGCCATCATAGATATCACCATTACACTAACCACTCTCATTGCCATTATCCGAAATCGAAAGACCTTTAGCAATTAAAAGCTAAAGGTCTTTTTCTTATAAAGCCCAGGTGCGAATGGCGTAGGCTACACCTGCCTGATCATTTGTCAAGGTCACATATTTACTCAAAGACTTGATGTCATCACTAGCATTTCCCATGGCAACACTTTGACCTACAAACTGTAGCATTTCAAGGTCATTGGCAGCATCACCCAAAGCCATGATTTGATCCCGGTTAATGTCAAGCTTTTCAGCTAAATGTTTAAGCCCGCTAGCCTTAGTTGCCCCCTGTGGCATGACTTCAAAAATATATTCTTGACTACGAACTGTGCTATAGCTCTGATCAAGTCTATCTTGCACAGCATTTTGGAAGGCGTCCAAAGGTTCAGATTCAGCCATATACATAGCTTGGAAAATCACTTGCCCTTCCTCAAAGATTTCTTCCAAACTCCTAGCTTTCGCTTCTGTAAAAACAGTCCCAGCATCATAAGCTACTAGCTCAGGTACCTCATTACCCACAACATAATAACTTTTTTCACCAGTAAAGGTTAGAGCCACCCCTGGGAAATCTTCACAAGCCTGCAAGAGTTCTTCCATTTCAGAGCGAGATAAACTTTCAGATTCAAGCAAGGTCCAATTTTTAGTTTCATAAGTTGAACAACCATTGTTCATGATAATGTACTCTTCTTCACTAAGACCCAATTTTTCAAAATGGGGAACAATGCCTGAACGTGGGCGACCTGTACATAGTACGATTTTAATACCTGCTGCAGTCGCCTCTTGAATAGCCTTGATGTTCTCTTCAGGTATCTCTTTTTGGCTATTTAAGAGGGTCCCGTCCATGTCAATTGCAATGAGTTTCACTTGGTTCTGGTTCATATTTTTCTTATCCTTCTTAACCCTAATATGTGTCATAAATAGTTAACTGATATTGTTCAATGATGCTGTTCAACTTATCACCATAGGTTGTGTCGGTGGCATAAACACCTGTTAGGGCTGCAGTCGCATCTTTGTAACTTCTCGTTTTGGAGCGGTGTACTCCGACATAGTAGCTACCCTCAAGAAACTCCACATAGTCCTGTAGAGAATTTTCCACAGAACCATAGGAACGAAAGGCAGCATCGATATGGTAGGGATTTCCCTTACCATCATCCTCCCAGGTCGGTAAGGTTACACTTTGACCATTGTATTCTCCTTTAATTCCAAAGAAATTGTAAAATGGCTTTTGACTTAATTGTGATTGTCCAGAGTCAGATTCTAGAATAGCCTGAGCTATCATGACAGATGCATAAAGATCATTTCTAGCTGCCAAATAGCGCGACGTCTCACCAATCTCAGCAATAAAAGCAACCGTCGTCTCATCCGTAGGCGTCATATTTTTTTCCATAGTCAATCTTCGAAAATTTAAACTAGCTAAGAGGCCCAATAAGGAAAATAGGCCAATAAAAATCAGACTCCACTTTTGGAAAAATTTAGGAAAAAGCAAGACAGACTTCTTTTTCTTTTTAGATTTCTTAGGTCTAGCTTTCGACTTAGTTTTCTTTTTTCCTTTCGCCAATCAGTCACCCCCTCAATCATACTAACTCCTGTAAGTATATCAAAATTCACTAAAAAAGATACAAACCAACTGGTTTAAGTCCTAATTCAATATGACATTAAATAGCGTCTCCGCCCCGTTCGCCAGTACGAATACGAATGACATCATCAATAGGAACAATAAAAATCTTCCCATCACCGACTTCGCCTGTCGCCACAGCGCTACGGATAGTATCCACAACCTCATCAACTGCCAGATTCTTGACTACTATTTCCACCTTAACCTTAGCCAATAAGGTCGGAACAATCCGTTGACCACGGACAAACTCCGCAAAGCCACGTTGGGTCCCATGACCCAAGACCTGACTCACAGTCATTCCCTTAGTCAAACCACTACCAGTCAAGGCATTTTTCAAATCTTCCAATTTATCCGAACGAATAATCGCTTCGATTTTTTTCATCAGTATCCTCCTACGAATCCATACCCATAAAGGTTGGGTAGGCTGTTTCCTTGTGTTCACAGTCATCAAGACCAATAGCCTCATCACGGTCACTGACACGCAAAGGTATATAGTGGCCAATTACTTTTATGATACCATAGGTTACCAGCCCCGACCAAGTAACTGTGAAAACAATGGCTAGAACTGTCACTATAAACAAACGAGCATTTCCATAGATAAGTCCAAAATTAGCCTTATCTAGGGCTAGATTTGGTGTTGTAAAAACAGCTGTACACAAACCACCAAAGATTCCTCCGACACCATGGCAACCAAAAACATCCAAAGCATCATCATAGTTAGTGCGTTTTTTCAAGACAGAAATGGCATAGAAACAAACCGGACTAACCATGGCTCCAATTAGAATGGAACTCCAGATGGAAACGAAGTCAGCCCCAGGCGTGATGGCAACAAGCCCGGCTACTAAACCGGTCGAAGCACCGACCAAAGTTGGATGACCTGTCACATATTTTTCAAGAGCTAGCCACGAAAATATGGCAGCTGCTGCAGAAAAATGCGTAGTCACAAGAGCATGAACTGCTAATCCATTGGGCGCTAGGGCAGAACCTGCATTAAAACCAAACCAACCAAACCACAGAAGACTCGCTCCCAACAGAACAAAAGGAACATTATGAGGACGGTGCTCTAAAATCCCATAGTCACGACGTTTTCCAACAACAATTGCCAAAACCAAAGCCGAAACACCTGAAGTAATGTGGACCACATCACCACCCGCAAAGTCAATCGTCCCCCACTTGACAAGAATTCCGTCTCCCCATACCATATGTGCAAAAGGATAATAGACCAAAAGTAACCAAAAGACTATGAAAATAGCTAAAGGAGTAAAGCGCATACGTCCTACTACTGAACCTGTCAAAATCGCCACACAGATAATGGAAAACATCATCTGAAAAGCCGAAAATAAGAGATCAGTAATAGCTAGACCACGACTTGAAGTCGTTTCAGAGACTCCATGTAAAAAGAGATGACTAATATTCCCAAAGAAATAGCCTTGACCACCAAAAGAAAGTGAATAACCAGCAACAACCCACAAGAGAGAGGCAATTGCTAAGGGAAGAACAGACATCATCATGGTATTAATGACATTTTTTCGACGCCCCAGACCACCATAGAAGAAGGCCAAAGCTGGTGTCATCAAGCACACCATGGCTGAACATATCAATATAAAGGCAGTACTACCTGTATCCATAAAACCACTCCAATCAAAAGAAATTATTTTTATGTTAAATAATATCACACAAAAAAAATCCCACAAGCTTATTTATGAAATTTTTTGATAATTTTTTTCTTTTCTAACATCTTATGTTACCATAAAAAAGGCTCTATAATTTCTGTAGTGGGTAAAACTACTGTAGGGATTATAGAGCTTTTTGAGTGTACACAAAAAGTCCCATAAGAACTATAATGAAAAGCAACCAAACCATCATTAGGAAGAACTTTTGAGAACTTTTGAGACCTATTAAGAATAACACAGAATTAATCGGAATCAAAGACCAAAATATCAAGATTTCACTTGTTTTTGAAACTGACACTCATATCGAGATTCAAGCAAAACTTGATTACCCTGCACCATCATGTCCTCATTGCCATGGAAAGATGATCAAGTACGACTTTCAAAAGCCTTCTAAAATCCCTCTTCTCGAGCAAGCGGGAACACCAACTCTACTACGTCTGAAAAAACGTCATTTCCAGTGTAAAAATTGTAGGAGAGTCACGGTAGCTGAGACATCTATCGTTGAGAAAAACTGCCAAATCTCCAATCTAGTCCGACAAAAAGTTACACAACTCCTAACTGAGAAAGTGTCACTAACTGATATTGCAAGAAGACTTCGCGTGTCGACGTCCACTGTCTATCGCAAGCTTGATCAGTTTACTTTCAAGGAACATTATGACAAACTCCCTGCCGTTATGTCCTGGGATGAGTTTGGGTTCAAGAAAGGGGAATTGGCTTTTGTGGCGCAGAATTATAAGACAAACGAACTCATAATCATCCTTGATAATCGCCGCCAAACCACTATACGAAACTACTTTTTGAAGTATCCATTGAAAGTCCGACAACAGGTACAGTTTATCACGATGGATATGTCTGGAGCTTATATTCCACTGGCTCGCAAGCTCTTTCCAAACGCAAAAATCGTTCTTGATCGTTTCCACATCATCCAGCACCTTGGACGTGCCTTTTTAAAGACAAGAATTGCAATTATGAACCAGTTCGATAAGAAGTCACTACCCTATCGAGCCCTGAAAAATCACTGGCGACTCTTCCAAAAGGACAGCCGTAAACTATCTCTCAACTCTTTTTATTCAAAGACTTTCCGCCAAACTTTAGCACCACATGAAGTTGTTGCGAAGACACTAGTCTTTTCAAAAGAGCTTACTGACTACTATACACTTTATCAGCTTTTGCTTTTTCACTTTCAGGAGAAGAGAGTAGATGAGTTCTTTGAACTGATAGAGGAAAATAGGAGCAAGGTCAATCATTATTTTCAAACGGTCTTTAGGACTTTTCTTAGACACAAGCAATACATCAAAAACGCACTAGAAACGGACTATTCAAACGCAAAACTGGAAGCTACTAACAAGTTGATTAAAGACATCAAACGATTGGGCTTTGGTTTTAGAAACTTTATCAACTTTAAGAAGCGTGTCTTCATCACACTGAACATACATAAAAAAAGGACCTATCCGGTCCTCTCTAGATGTTAGCTTTTCGTCACCCACTACAGTTGACAAAGAGCCATAAAAAAAGAGCTTCTTACACTCCATGAAAAAGGTTATAAAGCTCTTGTCTATTTATTTTCCGTTCTTTAGCAATGGTTTTTATAGCCTGATTAGGCTTCATGCCAGAAGCAATTAAACCTTCAACAGCCTCGATTGGAGCAACATCTGATGTTAGATATCCTTCCCTATCATTTTCAGAAGCCCCAGCTACAATCAGTAAACATTCACCCTTGAGTGGATTACTAGCAATATAATCCAAAATTTCTAAAATAGTTCCTCGTTGGTACTCTTCGTAAAGCTTGGTCAGTTCTCTAACTAGTGTCACTTGGCGATTGCCATAGATCTCATGCATATTTTCAAGGGTATCTGCCACACGATAAGGCGACTCATAAAAAATCTGTGTCTCAGGATAAGACAGCTTTTCCTTGAAAAAATCAATCTGCTGACCTTTTTTACGGGGGAGGAAACCATAAAAAATATGAGGTTGAGGCGCTAGACCACTAGCAATCAAAGCAGTAATACCAGCTGATGCGCCAGGTAGGGCTACTACAGGAATATCCTCAGCAATGGCGGCTTTGACCAGATCATGACCAGGATCCGAAATAGAAGGCATACCCGCATCAGAAACCTGAGCCAAAGAAAGGCCTGACTTCAAACGTTCCAGTAAATCCGGAATTTTCTCGTAAGCATTGTGCTCATGAAAAGAATACTGCTTGGTTTCAATTTCAAAATGTTTGAGCAAGAGACCCGTATTACGCGTGTCCTCCGCACAAATAAGATCCACCTCTTTCAAGATTTGCACACTGCGAAAAGTCATATCCTGCAAATTCCCAATAGGTGTGGGAACCAAATAAAGGGTACCGTAGTTAGATTGTCCCTTAAAACTCTTTTGAACCTGCATGCTTAATCTCCGTACAACAATTCTGCACAGAATCCACAAGCTTCATTATTATCACGACGTTGACCATAAAAATCTGGGCAAATGTGGAATCCATCATCATAAATAGCCTCGAGGTTCACCTTGCCATGAGACATTTTAGTCCCTGTCTCCTCTTGAACCACTTGACTCAAGTGCTCACGTAACTTGTCGTTCTCCAACTTGAGAGCCGTATTTTCCTCGAAAATCCCTGAGAAGTTCGCCTTAATCGCTTCTACCTCTGCCAACATTGACATCAAATTTTGTGATAATTCTTCGAATTTATCATACAATTCACGCTTTTCCATTTAGCTGAACTTCCTCCACTCCATAAGTTAGGGGAGCTCCCCCTTTTTCAAACATAACTTTAACAGTCCCTGCAATCACATCAATGGCAACGACCTGACCCGTGCCATCCTTGGTTTCAATTTCATCACCCAAGTCAGGATAACTTGCCTTGCTATCTCGGTAAAAGTCATCTTCATAACTGAGACAACACATAAGTCGACCACAGACCCCATTCATCTTACCAGAATTCAAAGATAAACTCTGATTTTTAGCCATCTTAATCGATACTGGTGGGAATTCACCCAAAAAACTAGAACAACAAAGTGCCCGACCACAAGGTCCTAAGCCACCATAGATTTTTGATTCCTCACGACTTGAAATCTGACGTAACTCAATACGTGTCTTAAAGTAAGTCGCCAAATCCTTGAGCAACTGACGAAAATCTACCCGCTTTTCAGCCACAAAACTGATACGCACGTATGAGCTATTTAGGGGAAAGACAATATCCACCACCCTCATATCAAGCTGATTTTGAGCAATTAAATCAGCCACTACTCCCATACTCTTTTCAGCCTTCAAAAGATTTTCATCATATCTAGCAAAATCTTTCTCTCCTGCCAATCCTTCAACCCGATTCAAATCCGCAGGCAAACTAACCTCAGGAAAATCTGTGTTCTCCATGACAACCTGGGCTAGGCGCTTATCTTTTTTCTCCAAAACGACTACAAAGTC
Source organism: Streptococcus thermophilus (assembly GCF_010120595.1). Taxonomy (NCBI): domain Bacteria; kingdom Bacillati; phylum Bacillota; class Bacilli; order Lactobacillales; family Streptococcaceae; genus Streptococcus; species Streptococcus thermophilus. The sequence goes on along the minus strand of NZ_CP038020.1, from coordinate 920,289 downwards.
ATCTTTGGCGTAATTTTTATCAGGAACAACGTATTCTACTGCTCCAGTTTCTTCAAATTTTATTCCAATGACTTCTGTCATGATAATACCATATACTCCATCGCATTTTGAAAGCTGACATTAGCAAGCCACATTTTTCGAGCCTCATAAACTAAGTCTAGCCATCGTCTTGCTTGTGGATTTTGTATATCCTTCCCCAATTGATAAGTTAAAAAAGCCCAGACTATCTCTTGTTCCGACTTTTCACTACACTGGACAGCCAGTTTTGCAACGTCCAAATAAAGCAGGTCCTGATTAGATAGCAGGGACTGTGTGAAACGCTCTACTGTATTAATCAGATCAAGAACCTTATTATCTTTAGCTAAGTCTAAAGCCTGAACATCATCTTTAGCAAAATCTGCCAACACTTTGGCTTGTGTCAACAACAAACCTTCCTTCTGAAGCAATTCTTCCAGATAAGCCCGATTCTTAGGAAAATAAAAGAGTTGAGTTCGGCTTTTAATCGTAGGTAACATACGACTATCATCAGCTGTCAAAAGAAAAATATAAATCTGACTTTGAGGTTCTTCAATAAACTTCAAGAGACTATTGGCCGCATTAACATGCATTTTATCTGCATCACGAATGATAAACACTTGAGCATGGCCCTCGAAACTCGATTGGCTAAACTCTCTTGTCAGTTGACGAATAATATCTGTTTTTATAATCTGCCCTTGCGGTTCAACCAATTTAACATCTGAAAAATCTCCCTGTGCAATCAAACGACACGGACGACAGTGACTACAAGGAAGACCATCCTCAGGAGTCAAGCAAAAGCGACTCTGCGCTAGCCAAATAGCCATGTCGAGACTTCCAAAATCACCCGAGAATAAATAAGCATGACTCAAACGATTTTCTCTGATAATTTGTGAAAACTCTTCAAAAAGTTTTCTTTGACATTCAGCTAACTTCATCTTGCTCCTTATAAATAACTTTTAATAATTTCCCAGGTATCCTCTACAACTTCTTCCAAAGTTTGCGAGGCGTCGATTCTCTTAATACGTTCTGGCTCAGCTTCAGCTAAATCTAAGTACCCTTGACGTACACGTTGGTGCATATCAAGTTTTTCTAAATCCAAACGATTGACTTCTCGCTCACCGTTTGCCGCAATACGAGCTAAACCAGTTTCAGAATCCACATCAAACAACAAGGTCAAATCAGGTTTATGACCATCCGTCGCATAATTATTTAACCAAGCAACTTCATCTTGATCAAGCCCTCGGCCTGCTCCTTGATAGGCTACCGAGGAATCAATAAAGCGATCCATGATAACCATATTGCCATTTTCAAGTTCTGGTAAAACTTTTTCAACCAAATGTTGGCGACGAGCAGCAATATAGAGCAAAAGTTCTGTTTTAGCATCCATAGCCGTATTATCTATATCCAGAATAACTTCACGGATTTGCTCTGCAATAGCCACGCCTCCCGGCTCACGTGTCGTTATGACCTGAGCTGGATAAACCTCTCTTAAACGTGGCAAAAGCACCTTCAAAACTGAAGTTTTTCCAGCCCCATCTGGTCCTTCGATTGAGATTAGTAACCCTTTAGACATGATATTTCCTTTGTTGTTTATTCACCTTCTATTTTATCAAATTTTAGGCTAAATGAACAATCTCAGAAAGCATATAGCCTATGGTAAAAGAGTGTACATCTTAGCATGTCATCAAAACCACAAAACGTTTCAAAACTCTATTTATATAAACCACATACTTATCTTATTAGGTTTAGTTTTTTAGACATATGTTTACAAACAAAAAAGTTCGAGAACAGTTCTCGAACTTTTTATTCATTATTTAACGAAGTCAAACAATGCCAAGAAACTTTCAGGTTCAAGTGATGCACCACCTACAAGAGCTCCGTCAACATCTGGACAAGCCATGTATTCAGCAACGTTTTCAGGTTTAACTGAACCACCGTATAGAACACGTACTTTGTCAGCGACTTCTTGACCGAAGTCAGCTGCCACAACATCACGCACAACTTTACACATTTTTTGTGCATCGTCTTGTGAAGCTGATTTACCAGTACCGATAGCCCAGATTGGTTCGTACGCAATAACTGATGAAGCTACTTGCTCAGGAGTCAATCCAGCTAAAGCAGCTGAAACTTGAGCACCTACGAATTCTGCTGCTTTACCAGCTTCGTAAGTTTCAAGGGATTCACCACAACAGATGATTGGAATCATACCGTTAGCAAAGATTGCTTTAGCTTTTTTGTTGATGTCTTCATCGGTTTCGTGGAAGTAGTAACGACGTTCTGAGTGACCGATAACAACATAGTCAGTACCGATTTCTTTCAAAACTTGTGGGCTAGTTTCACCAGTGAAAGCACCTGAATTTTCAAAGTAAGTGTTTTGTGCAGCAACTTTAAGGTTTGAACCTTTAGCAGCAGCAATAACAGTTGTCAAATCAACTGCAGGAACCGCAATACCAGCTTCAACAAGGTCAGCTGAAGGCAATTTTGACGCTACAGCTTCAACAAATGCTTTTGCTTCTTCTGGATTTTTGTTCATTTTCCAGTTACCAGCGATAAATGGTTTACGTGACATTTCACATACCTCTTCTTTTTTTATTTACTCGTTTATTTTATCACAAATCCCTTACTATTACTAGGTTTTTAGGAAAATTCCGAAAACTCGACTTGCTTTATTAAGATTGTTCTCTATAAAAGCTAACTTTAGTCAACTAAATGCAAACAAAGAAGACTCTCAGATATTTAAAGACCAAAAAGAGCCGAGTAAACTCGACTCTCTCAATTATTGTCTGACTAATAATTGTATTGGGAACTTAATATTAATTAAGCTTCGATTTCAGTTACGATACCTGAACCAACAGTACGTCCACCTTCACGGATAGAGAATGTTGTACCTTTTTCAACGGCAATTGGGTGGATCAACTCAACGTCGATAGTCACGTTATCACCAGGCATAACCATTTCAGTACCTGCAGGAAGTTCGATTGAACCTGTTACGTCAGTTGTACGGAAGTAGAACTGTGGACGGTAGTTATTGAAGAATGGAGTGTGACGTCCACCTTCTTCTTTAGAAAGGATGTAAACTTCACCTTTGAATTTAGTGTGTGGCTTGATTGAACCAGGCGCAGCCAATACTTGACCACGTTCGATTTCATCACGTTGGATACCACGAAGAAGGACACCGACGTTATCACCGGCAATACCTTCATCAAGTTGTTTACGGAACATTTCTACACCAGTAACAACTGCTTTTTGGCTTTCTTCTTTAAGACCAACAATTTCAACTTCGTCATTAACACGAACAACACCACGGTCAATACGTCCTGACGCAACAGTGCCACGACCAGTGATTGAGAATACATCTTCGACCGGAAGCAACAATGGTTTGTCAGTGTCGCGTTCTGGTTCTGGAATGTATTCGTCAACAGTATTCATCAAGTCCATGATGATGTCTTCATATTTAGAATCACCTTCAAGAGCTTTAAGAGCTGAACCTTGGATAACTGGAATGTCATCACCTGGGAAATCGTATTCTGAAAGAAGGTCACGGATTTCCATTTCAACTAATTCAAGCAATTCTTCATCGTCAACCAAGTCAACTTTGTTCATGAAGACGATAAGGTGTTTAACACCAACCTGACGTGAAAGAAGGATGTGCTCACGAGTTTGTGGCATTGGTCCGTCAGTAGATGCAACTACAAGGATCGCACCGTCCATTTGAGCGGCACCAGTGATCATGTTTTTAACGTAGTCCGCGTGTCCTGGCGCATCGATGTGAGCGTAGTGACGTTTTTCAGTTTCGTATTCAACGTGTGCAGTGTTGATTGTGATACCGCGTTCACGTTCTTCTGGAGCAGCGTCGATTGAAGCGTAGTCTTTTGGTGTGTTAACTGCGCTAGGAAGACGACGAGCCAATACAGTTGTGATTGCAGCTGTCAAAGTAGTTTTACCGTGGTCAACGTGTCCGATTGTACCAATGTTAACGTGTGGTTTACTACGATCGTATTTTTCTTTTGCCATTTAGGAAAAGCCTCCAATAAAATATATTTTATAGATAGACAGTAGGCAATACAGTCTAACTTTACTCTACTATTCTATCAAAATGTCATAGAATTGCAAGTATTTTATATAGTTTTCAGTTTTTCTTTATAGTAATCACAAATATTTCTTTCAATAATCCTCTTTCTACTACTTTTATAATCTTTTCATTCTATCCAAACCATGACTACACTCCAAAAGACAAGAAGAAGTCGTATGCTAACGACTTCTTCTCAAAGGTACAATTTTTTCATTTTGATTTTCAAGTTCTTGAGTCTGAGACAACTCTTCCTCAATAGCCTGAACAATATTATCTCGTTTTTCATTAGCAGCAATGTTCAAGACAAAAGCAATACCAACGGAAGTTACCAGAAGAGAGTTACCACCTTGTGAAAGGAAAGGGAAGGTAACCCCTGTCGATGGAATCAAACCTGAGATTCCACCGATATTAACAAAAACTTGCATAAGCATGAGAGCCCCCACACCAAGTGCCATCATAGAGTTAAATGGATTTCTAGCTTTTACTCCTACAATCATAATACGAAGAATAAGGAAAAAGAGAAGGGCAAGAATCAAACCTGCTCCAATGAGACCTAACTCTTCAATAACAATTGAAAACACAAAGTCTGTCGTTGCTTCTGGAAGATAACCGGTTTTCTCAATCGAATTTCCGAGACCAAGACCGAACCACCCCCCATTACTCATAGCATAGTAAGAATGAGATAACTGAAGTCCTGAACCTGTTAAATCCTTAAAAGGATTAAAATAAGCTGCAAAACGCTTGGCAACATATCCAAAGACAGGTACCTTAGCCATGTTTTGTACTCCAACCAAAGCAATCAATCCAAGAAAAGCAGACGACAGCCCTACAATACCAGCAAACAGTGCCGTGAACCAGCGATAACCAACACCAGAAATTGAAAACATGACAACCGTTGTCAATACGATGATAGCCGCATTTCCCAAGTCTGGTTGGATGGCAACTAAGCCAATCATTACCAGCAAATAGTAACGCCAGTCATTAAATTCTTCTTTAGTCCTCGGTATCCACCTATTTTTAGTTAAAGCCTGATAGTCATAATGTTCTATAGCAGACTGTTGTTTTGAGAAGGTGTGCGCCAAATACCAAACAACAATAACCTTAAGATATTCCGCTGGTTGGAAAGATAAGGGACCCAGTACAATCCATCCGTTCGCTCCATTAATTTCTTTAGTGAAAAATTTCGCAACAACCAAAAGTATAATTTCGACAATTATTACAGCTCCTAAGACCTTATCTTTTCTAAGGAAATTCAATTTCAATCGATAAATAAAAAAGATAAATAATAAGGATACTAGCCAGAAGGCACCTTGGTTCATAACTGATGCGAAAGGATTGGCTCCAAAAGTTACTAAACGAGCACTCGTTGTTGAATAAACAACAATCAAACCAACCACTGATAAAATTAAATAAGGTATCAAGATGGTATAGTCCAAAAGATGTTTCTTTTCAATTTTCATATCTAAAAAACTCATACTTTCTATTATGTTACCCTACATTTCATAAAAAAACATAAAGCTAACAGCTTATATTATAACACTTTGATATCTTAAACTAAAGTAAAATCTAAATTAACCGTTTTAATCTTTAAAACTTTTATTTAATCTTTTATACTCAAATTAATTTGTAAACTAGCTTTCTGTGGTAATATTGCTAGTTCTCATATTTTCTTTAAGGATAAATAAAAAAACGAGACTTAGGTCCCGTTTTTTTATCTTATTTTTGTACCGACATTGATACGATTAAGTGCTCGACGGAGAGCAACCTGAGCACGTTGAACATCAACATTACGATCAGATTTTGTTGCTTCTTCCAAGACACGTTCTGTACGTTGCTTGGCACGTTCGGCACGAGAAACGTCAATGTCGCGATCACGTTCTGCTGAATTGGCAACGATAGTAATGAAATCATCTTTAACTTCGATGATACCACCGTTTACGGCAATCCAATCGACGTGACTCTCGTCATCCACACGACGAACCTTGAGCTCATCCACTTCAAGTGGAGCAACCAAGTTAATATGGCCTGGCAAAATACCAATTTGACCATCTTTAGTAACCGCGTGGATAAAGCTGGCATGGTGGTCATATTTAAGACCATCTGGAGTTACCACTTGTACGGTCATTTGTGCCATATCTTCACCTCATTAGTAGCCCATAGCTTTAGCTTTAGCTACTACATCCTCAATTGGCCCTACGCTACGAAAAGCATCTTCAGGAAGATTGTCATATTTACCTTCAAGGATTTCTTTAAAGCCACGAACAGTTTCAGCAACTGGAACATAAGAACCTGGTTGACCCGTAAACTGTTCAGCAACATTGAAGTTTTGTGACAAGAAGAATTGGATACGACGAGCACGTCCAACCAATGTTTTATCTTCGTCCGACAATTCATCCATACCAAGGATAGCGATAATATCTTGCAATTCACGGTATCGTTGAAGTACTCGTTGAACTTCAGTCGCAACAGCATAGTGTTCTTCACCAACAATTTCAGGTGAAAGGGCACGTGAGCTTGATGCCAATGGGTCAACAGCTGGGTAAATACCCATTTGTGTCAACTTACGTTCAAGGTTAGTTGTTGAATCCAAGTGAGCGAATGCTGTTGCTGGCGCTGGGTCAGTGTAGTCATCGGCCGGGACATAGATAGCTTGGATTGAGGTAACAGAACCTTTTTTAGTTGATGTGATACGTTCTTGCAATTGACCCATTTCAGTTGCCAATGTAGGTTGATAACCAACGGCTGATGGCATACGACCAAGAAGGGCTGATACTTCAGAACCTGCTTGAGTGAAACGGAAGATGTTATCAATGAAGAGAAGCACGTCTTGTCCTTCAACATCACGGAAATATTCAGCGATAGTCAAACCAGTAAGGGCAACACGCATACGTGCTCCAGGTGGTTCATTCATTTGACCAAAGACCATGGCTGTTTTTTCGATAACGCCAGATTCCTTCATTTCCCAGTAAAGGTCATTACCTTCACGTGAACGTTCCCCAACACCCGTAAACACGGAAATGCCACCGTGTTCTTGAGCAATGTTGTGAATCAGCTCTTGAATAAGGACAGTCTTACCAACACCGGCACCACCGAAAAGTCCGACTTTACCACCTTTAAGATAAGGGGCAAGCAAGTCGATAACTTTAATCCCTGTTTCAAGGATTTCAGTATTTGTTGACAATTCATCGAAGGTAGGTGCTTTTTTATGAATTGGTTCACGCTCTGCATCATCTGCAAAAGGTGCTTCCATGTCAATGGTATCTCCAAGCACGTTAAAGACACGTCCAAGAGTTTCTTTACCAACAGGAACACTGATTGGACGACCAGTGTCCAGAACTTCTAGCCCACGAGTCAATCCATCAGTAGATTCCATGGCAATGGTACGAACCACACCTTCTCCAAGTTCAAGAGCTACTTCGAGCACGATACGTCTAGACTTTTCTTCATCTGTGTAAACGACCAATGCATTGTTAATCTCAGGAAGTTTATCGCCAGTTGCAAACGCTACGTCTACAACAGGACCAACAACCTGAGCAATTTTGCCTGAGCTCATTGTTTTCTCCTTATGATAGTTTTCTGGATGACAATCATCCCTTTTTATTGTATGTCAAATCAAGACAAATCTCTAGCTATTCAAGTGCACTAGCACCGCCAACAATCTCAGTGATTTCCTGAGTAATGGCTGCTTGACGTGCACGGTTGTATTGAATTGTTAAATCGTTAATTATTTTCTTAGCATTATCAGTGGCAGTCTGCATTGCGGTCATACCAGCAGCATGCTCAGCTGTTTTGGCATCTACGATAGCACCGTAGATAAGACTCTCAGCATATTGTGGCAAGAGTTGATCCAAAATAGTATCACGATCTGGTTCCAATTCAAACTTGGTCAATACATGGCCTTCAGATTCATTAGGATCAAAATCAGCAATTGGAAGCATTTTTTCAACACGAACTTCACGAGACAAACTATTAATATGATGATTGTAACACACATAAAGTTCATCAAAAAGCTCATTTTGATACATTCCTACAGCTTTAGAAATGATTTTCCCGACTTGATCGAAACTAGGTTGATCTTCAAGGCCACGAAGTTCAAAAGCAACATTCATGTTACGAGCTTTGAAGAAATCTGAACCTGTTCCACCAATAGAGATGATAGCATATTCATCTTCAGAATCATGGTCACGTTTAATCATATCCAAGACAGCTTTAAGAATGGTTGAATTATATCCTCCAACTAATCCCTTATCTGAAGTAATGACAATATACCCTGACTTACGAACTGGACGTGCATCCAACATCGGATTTGAAAAACCGTTAACCAATTCTGAATGTAGAAGATCTGTTGTGATCTGTCTAATTTTTGAGGCATAGATTTGAAAATCTTTAGTAGCTTGCTCAGAACGTGTCAATTTAGAAGCAGAAACCATTTGCATGGCTCCTGTAATATGACTCGTTTGCTTAATTGAAGCAATTTTTGTTTTGATTTCTCTTAGAGAGCCTGCCATATGCTGTCCTCCCTATCTCTATTTGTATTCCGATTGATCTTTGAAAGCTTGGATAGCTTCATTAAGCACAGCTTCTTCAGGAAGATCCTTAGTTGAACGGATTGTTTCAAAGATATCCTCATGATGGCTATCAAAGTAGTCATAGAGGGCTTCTTCAAAATCCAAGATTTGATCAACCGGAACACTGTCCAAGAAGCCATGTGTCAAAGCGTAAAGAATAAGAACTTGTTTTTCAACCGGAAGTGGTTTATGAAGTGGTTGTTTAAGCACTTCAACTGTACGACGTCCACGATTAAGTTTAGCTTGTGTTGCGGCATCCAAATCAGAACCGAATTGTGTAAAGGCTTCAAGTTCACGGTAAGAAGCCAAGTCAAGACGAAGGGTACCAGCAACTTTCTTCATTGCTTTGATTTGCGCTGAACCACCAACACGTGATACTGAAGAACCAGCATCAATCGCAGGACGAATACCTGAGTTGAAAAGATTTTCTTGCAAGAAGATTTGTCCATCTGTGATAGAAATAACGTTTGTCGCGATATAAGCTGAGATATCTCCTGCTTGTGTTTGGATGATTGGCAAGGCAGTAATTGAACCACCACCAAGATCATCTGAAACCTTAGCTGAACGTTCCAAAAGACGTGAGTGGAGATAGAATACATCCCCTGGGTAGGCTTCACGACCTGGTGGACGACGGAGAAGCAATGAAAGTTCTCGGTAAGCCACGGCTTGCTTAGACAAATCATCATAAACAATCAAGACATGTTTTCCGTTATACATGAACTCTTCAGCCATTGCAACACCAGCGTAAGGCGCGATGTAAAGCAATGGTGATGGTTGTGATGCTGAGGCAGTCACAACGATTGTGTAATCAAGAGCACCATGTTTACGAAGTGTTTCAACTTGTGTACGAACAGTTGATTCTTTTTGACCAATAGCAACATAGATACAAATCACATCTTGTCCTTTTTGGTTCAAAATTGCATCAATCGCAACAGATGTTTTACCTGTTTGACGGTCACCGATGATTAACTCACGTTGACCACGTCCAATTGGAACCAAAGCATCAATCGCTTTAAGACCAGTTTGGAGTGGTTCAGAAACTGATTTACGTTGCATAACGCCTGGTGCAGGTGCTTCAACTGGACGAGTTGCAGTTGTCTTGATATCTCCAAGACCATCAATTGGTTGACCAAGTGGGTTTACGACACGACCAATAAGAGCTTCACCTACTGGCACTTCCATAATTTTACCAGTACGTTTAACTTCATCACCTTCACGAATTGTATAAAAATCTCCAAGAATAATGATACCAACGTCATTAGACTCAAGGTTTTGAGCCATACCGAAGACACCATTTGAAAATTCGAGAAGTTCTCCACTCATGGCATTATCAAGTCCACGAGCACGGGCAATACCATCACCGATATAAGTGACTACACCAGTTTCTGTGACGTCAAAATTTGGCTGGAAGTTTTCAATTTGCTTTTTAATTAAAGCGCTAATTTCTTGTGCATTAATTGCCAAAAGTCACACCACTTTCTATTTCAAATTCATTTTAAATGCTTGTAATTGACTACGAATTGACGTGTCAACAAACTTATTCTTTGCTTTGATGACGAATCCTCCAATGAGTTCCTCATCAATTTTTTCTACTAAACGACGTGTCTTAATCTCAAATTTTTGTGAAACTATCGTCAAAAGTCTAGTTTTTTGTTCTTCAGACAAGGGACTTGCTGATGTCACAGTGACATCGTAAGTGTTGTCTTCTTGATCAAAGAGCTCAAGGACCAATTTCAAGACTTCATAAAGAATGTTAGCTCGGTCATTGAGTGAAATTACCTCAAGAAAATTGTTCATGTATACTGAACAAGACTCTTGAAAGAAACTTAAACTTTCTTTCTTAGCCTCGCTTGTCACATTTACTTGAGACAAGAAGGTTTTTAGATTTGTTTCAGCAAAAACTGTTAGGATTTGCCTTACTTCTTCTTGGATTGTTGACACGGCGTCTTGTTCAAAAGCGACTTCTACCAGACTTCTGGCATACTGCCCAACAAGAGCTTGTGTTTTCTTATCCATTAAGCATCTCCTAATTGATCAAGATAGCTATCAATCAAGTCAGATTGCGCTTTTGCATCAAGGTTTTGTTTCATGACTTTTTCTGCCAAAAGGACAGTCAAGTCAGCAACCTCACCTTTAACGCCAGCAAGTGCTTCCAACCAGCTTTGGGCGATATCTTGATTTGCTTTCTCTTTCAAGCGTTTAGCTTCATCATATGCTTCTGCAATGATTTTTAACTCTTTAGTTTTACCAGTTTTCTTGGCCTCATCAATAATCTGAGTTGCTTCTGTGCGAGCGGCAGCTAACTCATCTTGACGTTTTTGTACCAAGATTTCTGCTTCTTGACGAGCTTTTTCAGCACTATCAATATCTGTGGCAATTTTCTTTTCACGAGCGACAAAGATTCCTGTAATTTGATCCCATGCGAATTTACGAATGAGGTAATACAAGAGAAAAACTGAGCCGAGCGTAATAATGATATTACCAAGTGTCGTACTATTAATCAGTAATGACATTTCATTTCTCCCTTTCTTAATTATTCTTCGTTGACTTTATCACCAATGTAGTTAGAGCTTAGGATAATAAAGACATAGGCTTGAATGAACCCAATAAAAGCTGAAAAGGCAACCCAGACAAGGTTCAAAGCAAAGGATATAGGTGCTGCAAAAACAGACCATTTCACTAATTGAAGAATCAAGTCAATTAGTACCTCACCAGAATAAATGTTACCAAACAAACGCAAGGCCAATGATGCAAGGTTGGTAAATTGTTCCAAAATGTTCATTGGGAGCATAGCTGGGTATGGTGAAAGGTAACCTTTGAGATAGCCTTTAAACCCTTTTTTACGAATCCCCTCAATATGACTAACGAGGGTAATAATCAAAGAAAGAGTGATAGTGACACCGAAATTCGATGTTGGAGAAGACCAAAAATTGTAATGCTCACTTTTAACAGATACAAGCAAACCTAAGTTGTTTGCTGTAAACACAAAGGTGAAAATTACAAACAAGAGCAAACTATAATTTTTTGTGAATTTTCCAAGACTTTGAGAAATGGTGTTGTTCACAAATTCATAGATGAACTCGAGTACATTTTGTTTTCCCTTTGGTTTAATGGTCATATCACGACTTGACCAAAAAACCACTCCAAAAACGATAATTACTGTCAAGAGAGACATGGCAAGGATCGTCAAGTCAAAATCAATCCCAAATAATGAGACGGTTGGATTACTTGTAGTTTCCACTGCTCATCCCTCCTCCATCTTTTTTATTTGTCTATTAGACAATGTAGCTAAGGGCAAACAATACGAAGAAAGTACCTTCGATGAAGGCAACACCAGTAAACATCAATGTTTGAAGTTTACTAAACATCTCAGGTTGGCGAGCTGCAGCCTTAGCGATATTGGCAACGAGGATACCCTCACCAATAGATACACCCATAACGGCCAAACCGAGGGCTAAGATAGTTAAATTCATAGTAGAATTCTCCTTTTAATTATTTTTACCAAGCTATTTTAGTCCTATTTTCCACGAAAGTCAACGAATTGACGGTTTTTTGGACATTTTCACTGACTTTGCCTAACATTTTCATTCTTTTTGTATAAGCGTTTACTTTCAATAAAAGACACGGCATTTCACCGTGTCTCTTTGTTCTATTTCACCAATTTCTTCATCTCATCAATACGCACTACTATCGCATCGTATTTAGCTTGGTAATCTTTTTGTTTGTCGCGTTCTTTTTGGACGACTTCTGGTTTGGCATTGGCTACGAAGCGCTCGTTAGAGAGTTTCTTACCAACCATGTCAAGTTCTTTTTGCCATTTGGCCAATTCTTTTTCAAGACGAGCCAACTCTTCTTCGACGTTGAGAAGGTCTGCGAGTGGCAAGTAAATTTCTGCGCCTGTGATGATGCTTGACATAACCAAGTCAGGTACTTCGACATCTGCTGCAATTTCCAAGTGTTCTGGATTTGTGAAGCGTTTGATGTAATTGATGTTGTCATTAAAGAAGGCATCGAGCTTGCTGTCGCTAGTCTTAATCAAGATGGTGATCGGCTTGCTTGGCGCTACGTTAACTTCTGCACGTGAGTTACGAACTGATCCAATCACGTCTTTAAGGGCCTCAACGCCAGCTGCCGCTTCTTCATTTTCAAATTCTGGACGAACCACTGGGTATTCAGCTGTGACGATAGAGCCTTCTGAGATTTGACCAAAGATTTCCTCTGTCACGAATGGCATGATTGGGTGAAGGAGACGCAAGATTTGGTCCAAAGTGTAAAGTAGGACAGAACGAGTGATGACTTTCTCGTCCTCGTTATCGCTGTAAAGCACTTCCTTAGTCAACTCAACATACCAGTCCGCAAACTCATCCCAGATAAAGTTGTAAAGGATGTGTCCAGCCACACCGAATTCAAACTTGTCAAAGTTTTCAGTAACTTTTCCGATAGTTTCGTTGAGATTGTGGAGAATCCAACGGTCTGTGACATTACCTGCTTGACCAGCAGCCACTTTAGCTACATTTTCACGCGCCACATCCAAGGTCAACCCTTCATTGTTCATAAGGATGTAACGAGAGATGTTCCAAATCTTGTTAATGAAGTTCCAAGAAGCATCCATTTTCTCGTAGGAGAAGCGCACGTCTTGACCAGGTGCAGAACCGTTTGAAAGGAACCAACGAAGGGCATCAGCACCGTATTTTTCGATAACATCCATTGGGTCAATACCGTTACCAAGGGACTTAGACATCTTACGTCCTTGCTCGTCACGGATAAGACCGTGGATAAGGACATTCTTAAATGGTTGGCGACCTGTGAATTCCAATGATTGAAAGATCATACGAGACACCCAGAAGAAGATGATGTCATAACCAGTGACAAGTGTTGAGGTTGGGAAGTAACGTTTGAAGTCTTCTGAGTCGACATCAGGCCAGCCCATAGTTGAGAATGGCCAGAGGGCAGAACTGAACCAAGTATCCAAGACATCTTCGTCTTGTTTCCAGCCGTCACCTTCTGGTGCTTCTTCGCCAACGTATATTTCACCTTCAGCATTATACCAAGCAGGGATTTGGTGACCCCACCAAAGCTGACGAGAGATAACCCAGTCGTGGACATTTTCCATCCATTGAAGGAAGGTATCATTGAAACGAGGTGGATAGAAATTAACCTTATCGTCTGTGTCTTGGTTAGCGATGGCATTTTTAGCCAGTTGGTCCATCTTAACGAACCATTGTGTAGACAAGCGTGGTTCAACAGGCACACCTGTACGTTCTGAGTGACCAACTGAGTGAGTCATCTTTTCGATTTCGACAAGGGCACCGATTTCTTCCAATTTCTTAACAACGGCCTTACGTGCTTCAAAGCGGTCCATACCGTTGAATTCGCCAGCCAATTCATTCATGGTGCCATCATCATTCATGACATTGACTTGTGGCAAGTTATGGCGTTGACCAACTAAGAAGTCGTTAGGGTCATGAGCAGGAGTGATTTTAACCACGCCAGTACCAAATTCAGGGTCTGCGTGTTCATCGCCAACGATTGGGATTGGCTTGTTCAAAATTGGCAAGATAACATTTTTACCAATCAAGTCTTTATAACGATCATCATTTGGGTTAACGGCTACGGCAGTATCCCCAAACATGGTTTCAGGACGAGTTGTTGCCACTTCCAGGGCACGTGAACCGTCTTCTAACATGTAGTTCATGTGGTAGAAGGCACCTTCCACATCCTTGTGAATGACCTCAATATCAGAAAGGGCTGTGCGGGCTTTTGGATCCCAGTTGATGATAAACTCACCACGGTAAATCCAACCTTTTTTGTAAAGCTCTACAAAGACCTTGCGAACGGCTTTTGATAACCCCTCGTCAAGGGTGAAACGCTCACGAGAGTAGTCTACAGAGAGGCCCATCTTACCCCATTGTTCCTTGATAGTTGCCGCATACTCGTCTTTCCACTCCCAGACTTTATCAAGGAATTTTTCACGACCAAGGTCATATCGAGAAATGCCACTTTCGGCCAAACGAGCTTCAACCTTAGCTTGAGTGGCAATTCCAGCGTGGTCCATACCAGGAAGCCAAAGCGTGTCAAAACCTTGCATACGTTTTTGACGGATAATGATATCCTGCAAAGTTGTATCCCAAGCGTGACCCAAGTGAAGTTTTCCGGTTACGTTTGGTGGTGGAATGACGATGGAATAAGGCTTAGCCTTTTTATCGCCTGAAGGCTTGAAAACATCTTCATCAAGCCATTTTTGGTAACGACCAGCCTCAACCTCAGCTGGATTGTATTTAGGTGAAAGTTCTTTAGACATGTGTGTGTCCTTTCTAGTTATTTCTATTTTTAATGTTGGTCTTGGACTTCCCATTCACTCTTCAGCAATCCATATATCAGACTGTCACAACGGTTGCCCTGGGCATCTTTGCGATCCCTTATGCAAGCTTCATGGGTGAAACCAAGCTTCTCTGCGACTCGTTGACTTTGGACATTGTCCCCAAACAGGCCAGTTCAATCTTATGAAGGCCCAACTCCTTAAAAGTTAGGTCAATCAAAGCACGCACGGCTTCTGGTACATAACCTTGCCCCCAATAGTCTGGATGCAAAGTATAGCCAATCTCCAGCACATCATCGTCGTGGCGATGATTGAAATCAACAGAGCCAATAACTGTATAGATCCCTTTAACCACAATGCCATAGTCTGCTAAGAGATTGTCTTTTCGATTACGCTCAGGAAGGATATGCTCTAGATAATAAATCTCATCTTCCAAGGTATGGACAGGCTGAAATCCTGCTGGATAGGGGACTTCTGGCAAACTAGCATAGCATAGATATCCGCAGCATCTGCCACTTTGCGGACTCGTAAAACGAGACGCTCCGTCTCAATTCAATCAGGTGGTAATACTGCTCTTGTCATCTTTCTTCCTCGCTTTCTTGATGAAGCTTCCCATGGGTTCAACTCGGTTATCCAGATAGCGATAGACACGCTTATGACCATTACCCATAAAGTAAGTCGGTGCAAAGCGGTCATTTTTAAAAGAGCCCCTGCCATCTAGCAAATCAGAATCAGCAAGGCGATCTAAAATCTTAGCAAAGATATGGCAGGTACCATCTTCCTCAATAATTCTGTCGACCATACAATCCAGAACGACTGGGCAGGCATCCAAGATAGGTGCTTGTGTCAGTTTAGAAGGTCGGAAATCTAAGCAGAGTTCAGCAATCTTTTCACGGTGACTAATAAATCCAGCCTGCTCCATCTGAAGCATGAAACTTTCATCAGGAATATTCACAGTGAACTTCTGATAATGTTTAATCTGGTCTGCTGCATTTTCCTTGCTACCTACCCCGAAGACAAGCCAATCTCCTAAACTGTAGGAAGAACTACAGGTCGTCACATTATAACCATAGGTCTGATCCTGATAACCCAAGATAAAAATAGGAAAACCATAATACAATTTACTAGTCTCAAAAGATTGCTTCATGACACCCTCCTTTGATAGCAATGTTGACCTCGCTTTCGCTCCGTCTGCACCAATATCTTTAAATTCACCTGCGACCTTCGGTCTTGGTTCTTTAAAAGCTATAAAAAATCCCTGCCATAAACATGACAGGGACGAATATGTATCCGCGGTACCACCCAGTTTTGAGTGGCAACCACTCACAGCTCTCTTTATTCAATTTGACCATCAGCAACCAGCTTTGACATTTGTGCGGATTTCTCAGTACCACCGCTTCCTGTGACAAATGGGCTTCAAAGCACCTCTGAATAGTCTCATTCTATCACATTTTTAATCTCAAGACAAATGAAATTGTGGGGACCTGAATTTGCAAATAAGTTAGACTACCGATTTTACCTTAAAAGATGAATCCATTTCCTCATTATATTCTCATTATAAAAATTATATTCTCATTAGAAAAGTCCTGTCTGTCGATAAGGATCTCATCTTAATTTTCTTCCTTAGCTCTTTCTTCTTTGAGCCATTTTTCATAGCTTTCAAGTAGATTTATAGCCATTTGGGTTGCCAAGGCAACTGAGAAGGCTTCCGTACCTTCGGTTGTTTCATTTTGGACTTCCAATTTACTTTCTTCGTAAATGTCTTTGAGAGTCTTATTGCTAAGCGTATCTTTAAATGCTTGGAATTCTTTCATAGTCAAATTTTCCTTTATTCTATGGTACTCTCTAAAATTGCTGTTATCGTTTTCACTTTAAGTTTACAACATTTCAGAGAAATTGCAAGGCTTCTCCTTAATAAATAAGGAGAACTTTCCCACTATCTACGGATCTATTGCGCAGCTGCAGTAGCTTCTGTGAGATACTCTGTCGTATAGACTACAATAGCTCCTGAATCAGCATTTACCGCGTATTTATAACGTAGTCCACTAGCAGCATAATCAAAACTGATATTGTAGACTTTACCGTCTCCTTCGGTCTTCAACTCCGTTTTCAAGTTTGTTACAGAGCCTTCATCTAGGCCAGCATGATTAAGAGCTATCGTTTGTGCAGTTTCTTTGGACACTGCCGTCTCGTCCTTACTTTCGCTAGATTGAGTCTCGTCTTTAGGCTCTCTACCTTTTTGAGCACCGTCAACATCTTTAGACATTGAATGGTCACTCTTATATTTCAAAATAGACCCTGACAGACCGTCAATCGTATACTCAAAATGATTGTCTGACGTTGTGAAACTAATCTCATAATTTCCATGAAATCCAGAACGTGATTTTGAGACTGTTGATTGAGATATCTCAGAAGTTTTGACACCTGCATTTTTGTAAGCAATGTCTGCAGCATCTTGTTCTGACAAGCGATAACCTGAGCCGTTAAAAACAAACAAGGCTGCAGCGATGGCAACTGGAATAGCGAGCAGAAGCAGATACCTCACTAGCTTTTTCATTTTTCGCATAAAATTCTCCTCTATTTTAATCTAATACTACTATTATATCTTAAAGTTCTAAAATTGTCAGATAAACTTGGCTCATTTTTAGGTCGGCATTATAAAAAGTTCCCGATAGCTATCAGGAACTTCTACGAAATGTTACTATTTGGCCAGTTACAAAGACTAGTATGGCCATCCAGATAAAGAAGAAGCCTTTCAACTCTCCAAAGCTGACCGTCTCACCAAAAATGAGGATGGCTACGAGAAGTTGAATCGTAGGACTAAGATACTGGATGAAACCAATAAGGTTAAGCGGTGCCCTTTTGACTGCCTCTGAGAAGCAAAGCAATGGAACGGCCGTCACCACACCGGATATGGCTAGGAGAAACATTTCCATGCTCGAATAGGAAGAAAATGATTCTGGAGAAAAGAAAACGAGATAGATAGCTACAAAAGGTAGTAGCAAGCCACTTTCTACTAGCATGGCTACGTCACTGGAAATCCTAACCCCTTTTTTGATTAGACTATAGAAACCAAAGCTCAGAGCTAACCCCAATGAAACCATGGGAAGTTTTCCTGTATTGGCAATAAGAACCAGTACTCCTATAAAGGCCAATACTACTGCTGCCCACATGGTCCTACTCAATGATTCACGAAGAAAAATGAGGGCAAACAGGATAGAAACAATAGGCAAAATGTAATAGCCCAGGCTAGCCTGCGTCGCTTGACCATGACCCACAGCATAGATATAAATCAACCAGTTAGCTGCTATGAAAAAACTAGCAAGTAGCATACGAAGCAAGGCTTTCTTATCTTGCCAAAGTTCTACAAGCTCCTTTTTGAAACGTGTATTTTGCTTAGCGACTAGGGCGTAAATCAGCATAGTCACCACTGTAAAAACAATCCGCCACGAGAAGGTGTTGTAAGCCGAAACACCTGCTAAAAGCTTCCAAAAAAGGGATAGAAATCCCCATTGAATATAGGTGGCTAGACCAAAGAGTAGCCCTTGATTTTTTCTAGTCAACGACAACACCTCCTTTATCCACAGATAGGATGAGGGTTTCACCATCTAAACCAAGACCATCGATAGCCGTTTTTAGAGCCTCAGCTTGATCATTTGGTGTCAAGGTCATAACTGTTGGGCCAGCCCCTGAAAGATAGGTCGCATAAGCACCGTATTGACCTGACAATTCCTTAATAGTCGCAAATTCTTTAACCAATTTTTGACGGTAGCGTTCGTGGAACATATCCCCTTGAATAGCATGTCCCGCCTTAACCAAATCGCCTGCAAAGAGGGCAGCAATGGCAACGTTGGCAATAGATGATGCAGCTACAGCTTCTTTGTAAGACAGGTTACTTGGAAGTACCCCACGTGAATCAGACGTTTTAAGTTCATAGCTCGGAATGAAGGCTACAAAGGCACACTCTGGAAAGTCTGTCACGATGCTATTAACATGTTCATCCACATAAGAGGCTACAACGAGATTCCCAAAAATAGCTGGGGCAACATTGTCCGGGTGACCTTCAATCTTGGTTGCAATATCAAGTTTATCGTCATCTGAGAGCTTCAGATCTGCCAATTGATTGGCTAACTCAATCCCTGCGACAATAACTGAGCTAGAAGAACCTAGCCCACGCGCCATGGGAATATCTGAGGCCATCACCAATTTATGGGGCTGCAAATCAGACTTAACTTGCAAGGCCGTTGAAATGAGGAGGTTATTTTCATCTAAAGGAATATCTCCCAAATCATGTTCAATATGCCATGCATCCGCTGGTTCAAGCACCTCGATTGTCAAAT